>JBBFLK010000006.1:102476-139924 GCA_037479115.1 Anaerohalosphaeraceae bacterium
TGGGAGGAGGCATGGGGGGCATGGGCGGCGGCATGATGGGCGGCGGCATGATGGGAGGCGGCATGATGGGCGGCGGTATGGGAGGAATGGGGGGAGGCATGATGGGCGGTATGATGATGACCGGCATGAGCGGGAACTGGCGAGGCGAAATCCGCGCTGTTGAAATCATCTATCTGCTCCAGCAGACCGTGCGTCCTCTCAGCTGGTACCTCGAAGGCGGAGAAGGACGGGTCTGGCAGTATAATGCCCGCAAACTGATTGTTTATCAAACCGCCGATGTCCACAAAGAGGTGGAAGCCTTCCTGAAGAAACTCAAAGAAGGCATCGGTGATCAGGTCGCAATTGAAGCCCGCTTCCTGCTGGTCGATGAAAACTTCCTCGAAGAAATCGGATTAGATTTTGACATCCCACGCTGGAGAGTCGGCAGCAAGTTCGGCGGCGGAACAGGCTTTCTCCAGAATATCAACCAGGATTCTATCAATCTGGCCAGGCCGAAAGCCACCTTTATCGGCTCCAGCCTCGGAGATGCCACAACCACAGGAACCCCTCTTCGTTCCTCACTGGACATGGGATTCAGCTGGGGCAGTGCGATGGATGACCTTCAGGTGGAATTCCTGATTCGAGCTACCCAAATGCATCGGAACACCAAGTCGCTGTCGGCTCCGAAGGTCATGGTAATGAACGGGGAATCCGCTAACATTGAAGTTACGACCGAACGTCGGATTAAAACAGATGCCAGCTTCACAACGGAGACGCTGACCACGCTGGCCGGGACCGACCGAACACTGGCTTATTTTTCCCACACAATCGAAAATATTGATACCGGGGTACGGCTGAACGTTATGCCGACTATCACCGAAGATAAAAAATATGTCCTCCTGCGGATTATCACCTATATGGACCTTCTTAACAATTTGCAGACGGATACAGCCGTTGGCCTGATGCCGACCCCGGAAGGCGGTGCAGTAGAAGTCACGGAAGACTACAGTCTGCCGACAATTCAGACTTCCTCAATTGAGACCCGTGTCTCGGTCCCGGACCGCGGAACCGTTTTGCTGGGCGGCTTAACAATGACAGCCGAATATGAAGTCGAAGCAGGCGTACCCGGTTTGAGCAAACTGCCGGTATTGGGGCGGCTCTTTACGAATCGAAGCACGGTCAAGGACAAATCTGTCCTTTTGATTCTCGTTCGCCCGACGATTGTTCTTCGGGAGGAAGCAGAGCAGGATGCGATTGCCTCTCTGAAACCTCTCTAAACAAGCCAAAAAGGCAGCCATAAAAAAGGGACACCTATGCGGTGTCCCTTTTTTTATGGCTTTGCTTTTGGATAATTTATTTCAGACCATACTGCTGCGCCCAATCGGGATTGAGCCGCATTTGGATTTCCCATGCATCCCAAAGAACCAGAGCCGCCATGCTTTCCACCACCGGAACCAACCGGGGAACAATGCAGGGATCATGACGACCATGCGTCTCAATCACTCGGTCCTGCATCTGAATATCGAGCGTCCGCTGCGGACGGGCTATCGAGGAGGTCGGTTTCACACCGACACGCACAAGAATCGGCTGTCCGGTCGAAATTCCTCCCGTTATTCCGCCGGCATGATTGCTTAAAAAACCGCCGCCGCCCATGGCATCGTTGGCCTGACTGCCGCGCATCCGAGTCAGAGCAAACCCGTCTCCGATTTCCACGGCCTTGACGGCCCCAAGACTCATCAGGGCCCCTGCAAGCCGCGCATCCAGTTTCGCAAAAACAGGGTCTCCAAGCCCCGGCGGCACTCCGCAAATCTCCAACTGAATAATGCCGCCGACGGAGTCTGAATCATCGCGTGCTTTCCGAATTGCCTCCGCCATTTGTTCAGCGGCCTGCGGGTCGGCACAGCGGACGGGATTTTTTTCAATTGCATCAGGCTCAAATACTTGGGCCCGGATACCCGCAATTTCAACGGTATGGGCCAAAATCCGAACCCCCTGCTTCTGAAGAATGCTTTTGGCAAACGCCCCCGCCATCACCCGCCCTGCCGTTTCACGTCCGGACGAACGCCCGCCTCCCCGATAATCCCGAATTCCGTATTTTTTATAAAAGGTAAAATCGGCATGTCCGGGACGAAAGAGGTCTTTAATACCCTCATAGGCCTGCGAGTCCTGATTTTTGTTAAAAATCACTAACGCGATCGGCGCCCCCGTGGTTTTGCCTTCAAAAACCCCGGAAAGCACGGAAACGCAATCCGCCTCATTTCGGGGAGTGGTCACATCGCTTTGGCCCGGCCGACGGCGGTTCAGCTCTTTTTGAATCTCTTCTTTGTTAAAGGGGAGTCCCGGACGCACCCCGTCCAGCACAGCCCCAATAGCCGGTCCGTGACTTTCCCCAAAGGTCGTAACCCGTATCAGCTCTCCATATGTATTCGCATTCGTGCAGCGAACAGCCATTTCCTGGGCCACAGATTGACAGAGCTCTTCCGCCAGCTCTTCAGGATTTCGATGGGTCGTATCCAAAAGAATATCCGCGTAAGGAAAAAGAACCTCATTTCGGCGGGCTGACTCTTCTTCAAACTTTTTTCGGCCCTCCGGCCCTTCCAACCAGGGCGGAATGCCGTTTTTGATAGCCCGCTCCCAGGCTGCCTGCGGCTGAGCCGTCAAAAGGATCAAAATGGAGTTCCAGCGAAGTGCCCGCCGATTGGCCGCTGACAAAAGAGTAGCACCACCCGTGACAATCACCTTCCAGTCTTCCTCGGCCAGTGCCTTCACGGCTTGATTTTCAAGATTACGAAAGTACTCAGCCCCATGCTCCCTGTAAATCTCCCGGCAGGTTTTGTGAACCGCTGTGTTTTCAAGGTACTTTTGTTCAATCAGCGTGTCGGTCTCAACATACGGCAGACCGATCTTGTCCGAAAAAAGCTTGCCGATTGTGCTTTTTCCGACACCTTTGGAGCCAGTAATGACAATTCTCATTTTTATCTGCCCGTTTTATCTTTTTATTCTTTTTCGCCTCATACTGAATTCTATTTTAAATTCAGAAAACTCGCAAAAAATATCTTTTTTTCATTTGACAAAAAATTCCCCTATAATATTATATACCAAGTAGTAAAAGTAGTATATATGTTAGAGATATATCATCTTAATTTATGAGAATTTCAACCAAAACCAGATACGGAACACGCTTTTTAATCGAACTGGCCTGTCAGTACGGCAAAGGCCCTGTTTATATGAAAGACATCGCCCGTTCGGAGGGCATATCCGAAAAATACCTCAGTCAAATCCTGATTACGCTGCGGTCCGCAGGACTCGTAGAGGGATTCCGAGGAACGAACGGCGGCTATGTCCTCAGCCGACCCCCTTCTGAAATCACCGCCCGGGAAATCGTCAGTATCCTCGAAGGCGGATTATCCATCATCGACTGCACCCAAGACGATGGGGTCTGCCCACGCAAGGCACAATGCTCCAGCCAGGACATTTGGGCAAAAGTCGAACAGACCCTTTCGCAGGTGCTGGAGTCCATTACATTAGAACAGCTGGCTTTGGATCATCAGAGGAAAAAACAGCAAAAACCGATGTATTACATTTAATCCCCAAAAAGAAAAGGGACACCTATGACACAAAAGCCAAAAACCTTTCATACTGAAACATTAGCCGTACACGGCGGACAGACCCCTGACCCGGCCACCGGAGCCAGAGCCGTCCCGATTTACCAGACAACATCTTATCAGTTTCGCAGCACGGAGCACGCCGCCAACCTCTTTGCTCTCAAGGAGTTCGGAAATATTTATACCCGGCTGATGAATCCGACCACCGATGTGCTGGAAAAACGTATGGCCGCTCTGGACGGCGGGGTCGGAGCCCTTGCCGTTGCGAGCGGCCAGTCAGCGATTACATTAGCCATTCTCAATATTGCCCAGGCGGGCGATGAAATTGTTTCCGCCGACAACCTTTACGGCGGCACCTACAATCTCTTTCATTACACGCTTCCCAGAATGGGAATACGGGTTCGTTTCGTTCCTTCCAATGACCTGAACGCTCTGCGAAAGGCCATCACCCCAAAAACCAAAGCTGTTTATGCAGAAAGCATCGGAAACCCAAAACTCGATGTGGCTGATTTGGAAGGCATTGCCGACACGGCTCATCAGCACGGCATTCCGTTTATTTTAGACAACACCGTTTCACCCTATCTGCTGCGTCCAATCGATTTCGGAGTTGATATTGTTGTCTATTCCGCCACCAAATTCATCGGCGGCCACGGAACATCTTTGGGCGGAATTATTGTTGATTCAGGAAAATTTGACTGGACCAACGGAAAATTCCCCCTGATTGCCGACCCGGATCCGAGCTATCACAACCTGAACTTCGTAGAAGCCCTAAAGCCGCTTGGGAATATTGCCTATATTATCAAGGCCCGCGTGACCCTGCTGCGTGATATCGGACCGGCTATGTCACCCTTCAATGCATTTCTTCATCTGCAAGGTCTCGAAACGCTTCACTTAAGGATGCCTCGGCATTCAGAAAACGCTTTGACTGTCGCTCAATATCTTCAGAGCCACCCGGCTGTTTCCTGGGTTCGTTATCCCGGACTGCCTTCCAGCCCGGAAGCTGAACGTGTGAAAAAATATCTGCCGCGCGGAGCAGGTGCCATTATCGGGTTCGGCATCAAAGGCGGGCTGGAGGCTGGAAAAAAGTTTATCGACTCCCTCCAATTGATTTCTCATTTAGCCAATATCGGTGACGCCAAATCTCTGGCTATCCATCCTGCGTCCACCACCCACCAGCAGCTCACGCCGCAGGAACAGCTGGCTACAGGAGTTACGCCGGACTTTATACGTCTTTCCATCGGAATTGAGAACGTCAAAGACATCCTCGATGACATTGAACAAGCCCTCTCCAGGGCAGCCCGCTAAAATGGGTGATTCCGAGCAAGACTCCTTCGATAAAACTAGACCTTCCGGCTCCTTTAGCCGGCTGGATAGTCCTTCTGTTCTTTTTTTCGGTTGCCGGAGGAATCATCCAAACCAAACGAGCGGGGCTGATTGAGACAGATAGACAAAAAGTAAAGAATCAGCAGCAAGTACGAAAGCCCGATTCCAGCAGGGATTGCGAACATTCCTTACTTCTCCTGTCGCCTTTTGGGTCTCTTCCCAAATACTATAACGGCAATCCTTCGGAAAAAGAATAAAAAAAATTTTTTCCCGCCGCTGTATTCTGAATCCCCTATATCCGAATAGAGCAAACCGCTGACTTCAAACAACTGAACAGATGCCGGTTTTTCCGCATCTATCACCCGCCGAAAAACATCCGAAACGGATGAAAAACCGTTGCCTGCAGAGAGAAAAAATGATATAAAGTCGATTTCTCTTAGGTATGGGACTTTCCGTTTCCCTCTAACAGTTTTTTCTGAAATTGGAGAAACCTTTATGGCACGAAAAATGGTTACCATAGACGGCAATACGGCCGTTGCCCACGTAGCCCATGCTACCAACGAAGTCATTGCAATTTACCCAATTACGCCCAGCTCCCCGATGGGCGAAATGGCCGACGCGAAAAGCGCCGCCGGCGAACGAAACATCTGGGGCACTGTTCCTTCGGTAACGGAAATGCAGTCCGAAGGCGGAGCTGCCGGTGCCGTCCATGGTGCCCTGCTCACGGGTGCTCTGACAACTACCTTTACCGCTTCGCAGGGCCTCCTGCTGATGATTCCGAATATGTATAAAATCGCCGGAGAACTCCTGCCGACTGTATTCCACGTCTCGGCCCGTTCGCTGGCCTGTCAGGCCCTCAGCATCTTCGGAGACCACTCGGACGTCATGTCCGTCCGGCAAACCGGCTTTGCTCTGCTGGCTTCCGCTAATGTGCAGGAAGTGATGGATATGTCGCTCATTGCCCAGCAGGCCACCCTGGCCAGCCGTGTGCCGTTTCTCCATTTCTTTGACGGATTCCGTACCAGCCATGAAGTGCAGAAGGTGGAAGAGCTGACCTTCGATGATATGCGGGCGATGATTGATGAAAAACTGGTGGCCGCTCACAAGGCACGGGCCTTAAGTCCGGACCATCCGATGATCAGCGGCACCGCCCAAAATCCGGATGTCTATTTCCAGGGCCGTGAAACCGTCAATCCCTTCTACCTGGCCTGCCCCGATATTGTCCAGCAGACGATGGACAAATTCGCCAAAATCGTCGGTCGGCAGTATCATCTGTTCGACTATGTCGGAGCCCCCGATGCGGAAAAAGTCATCGTGATTATGTGCTCCGGCGCCGATGTGGTGCACGAAACCGTGGACTATTTGACGTCTCGCGGGGAAAAGGTCGGCGTCCTGAAGGTCCGGCTGTATCGGCCGTTCAGCAGCAAACACTTCGTGCAGGCCCTCCCGAAAACCGTCAAAAAGATTGCAGTGCTGGACCGCACCAAAGAGCCCGGTTCCATCGGCGAACCGCTGTACCTCGATGTCCGCTCCGCTGTGGGAGAAGGAATGTCCGAAGGCTGGGCACCGTTCAAGGACTATCCGAAAATCATCGGCGGACGGTACGGCCTGGGCTCCAAGGACTTTACGCCGGCTATGGTCAAGGCCGTCTTTGACAACCTGGATGCCCCGCAGCCGAAAAATCATTTCACCGTCGGCATTATTGACGACGTCTGCCACACAAGTCTGACGGTGGATGAATCGTTTGACATCGGCGGAAAGACCTTCACAGGTCTGTTCTATGGACTCGGTTCAGACGGAACCGTCGGAGCCAACAAGAACAGCATCAAAATTATCGGCGAACAGACGCCCAACTATGCTCAGGGCTATTTCGTTTACGACTCCAAGAAGGCCGGCACCATTACCGTTTCTCACTTGCGGTTTGGTCCGGACCCGATTCGCAGTCCTTATCTGATTTCCCGGGCGGACTTCGTGGCCTGCCACAATCCGAGCTTCCTCGAAAAATACGATATGCTTTCCAACCTCAAGCCCGGCGGCACCTTCCTGCTCACCAGCAGCCATGGTCCGGAGGAAGTCTGGGATACCCTCCCCCTGGAGGTGCAGCAGCAAATCATTGACAAGAAAATCAACTTCTATGTGATTGACGCGATTGGAATCGCCGAGCAGCTGGGACTGGGAAGCCGCATCAATGTCATCATGCAGACGGCCTTCTTTAAGATCAGCAGCGTCATTGACATTCAACAGGCCGTCAAAGCCATTAAAGACGCCATTTACAAAACCTACGGCAAGAAGGGCGAAAAAATCATCCAGATGAACAACGCCGCTGTGGACCAGGCCCTTGAAAAGGTTTACAAAGTCCAGGTGCCCTCGAAAGCCACCAGCAAGATTCGAATGGCCAAAATGGTGCCGGATGACGCCCCTGAATTTGTCCGCACCGTCACGGCGGAAATCCTGGCCGGACGGGGCGACAAGCTGCCCGTCAGCAAGATGCCCTGCGATGGGAAATTCCCAACCGGCACAACTCAGTACGAAAAACGAAACATTGCCGTACATATTCCGGTCTGGGAACCTGAACTGTGCATCCAGTGCGGCCAGTGCTCGTTCGTGTGTCCTCATGCCGCAATTCGCATCAAGGCCTATGACCCGGCCTGCCTGAAGAACGCTCCGGCCGCTTTCAAGAGCACCGACGCCAAGGGCAAGGAATTCGCCGGAATGAAGTTTACGGTGCAGGTGGCTCCGGAAGACTGCACCGGATGCGAGGCCTGCGTGGTAACCTGTCCGGGTATTGAAAAAGACGCCAATAAACAGCCGACCGGACGCAAGGCCATCAATATGGCCCTCCAGGAACCGCTGCGGGCCCAGGAGCGGGAGAACTTCCGCTTCTTCCTGTCTATCCCGAACACGGACCCGAAAAAATTCAAACTGGCTTCCATCAAAGGCAGCCAGCTGGTTCCGCCGCTGTTTGAGTTCTCCGGCGCCTGCGCCGGCTGCGGTGAAACCGCCAACATCAAATTAATCAGCCAGCTGTTCGGCGACCGCCTTTACATCGCCAACGCGACGGGCTGTTCTTCGATTTACGGCGGCAATCTGCCCACCACGCCCTACACCAAACGGGCGGACGGACGCGGTCCTGTTTGGAGCAACAGTCTCTTTGAAGACAATGCGGAATTCGGGATGGGCATGCGGCTGGCCATTAACAAAATGATGACGCACGCCCTCGAACTGCTCGACCGGGTAGCCTCCGCGGGCTGCGTGAGCAAGGAACTGGCCGAAAGTCTCAAGGAAGGGATGAAAACCCAGGATACACAGGAAGGCATCGAGGCCCAGCGTGCTCGGGTCGATGAATTGAAAGCCGCCTGCCGGAAAAGCAACTGTGCCGAATGTGAGCGGCTCCTGACCGTGGCTGACTACCTGGTTCGAAAGAGCGTCTGGATTGTCGGCGGCGACGGCTGGGCCTATGATATCGGCTATGGCGGACTCGACCATGTCCTGGCCAGCGGCGAAAATGTAAACGTTCTGGTGATGGACACAGAAGTGTATTCAAATACAGGCGGCCAGATGTCCAAGTCCACTCCTCTCGGTGCTGTTGCCCAGTTTGCAGCCGGCGGCAAACGCCTGCCCAAAAAGGATATGGGGCTGATTGCCATGACATACGGCAACATCTATGTGGCCTCCATCGCTATCGGAGCCAACCCGACCCAGGCCGTCAAGGCCTTCGTGGAAGCGGAAAGCTATGACGGACCGTCCCTGATTCTGTCCTATTGCCACTGCATCGCACACGGCATCGAGGATATGAGCCGCGGCTATGAAGAGCAAAAGAAGGCCGTCGCCTGCGGACACTGGCCCTTGTACCGATTCGACCCGCGGCTGGCTCGCGAAGGAAAGAATCCGCTTCAGCTGGATTCCAAAGCCCCCACAATGGACTTTGCGGAATATGCCAAAGGGGAAAACCGCTTCCGGATCCTGCAGAAAATCGAGCCGCAGACCGCTCAGCGGCTCCTGGAGGAAGCCCAGAAGCACGTCAAACGGAAATATGCCCTTTACGAAAAGCTGTCACAAATCGAATGCTGATTTGTCCGAACAGGCGGTCCTGCAAAACAGGACCGCCTGTTCTTTCTTTTCGATGGAAAGGAAAAGCATATGACCCTGGTAAGAAGGATGCATCCGGTTCTGCTCGTAATTTTCATTCTTGCCGGCTGTGCTTCTCAGAAAACCTCGCAATCTTCTCCAGAAAGAAGCGGAGCTTGTCCTGACCTCCTAAAAGCCCAGGCCGTCACTGTCTTTTATCTGCCAACCGGAAAACCCTACCTCACTGAACAAGAGCACAAAATTTGTCCCTCCGCCAAATCCCTTGAAATCGTCTCCGAAGAACCCCACGCTAAAATGTACTGGAAATGGGACAAAAACGGCTTTTCCCGCTCTTCTTCCCCCCAAAATCCTCTCGGAGAATGGAATGCTGAATCGATTCTGGCTGTGTATGCCGGAGTTCTCTACGGCAGCGGCCTGCTCCCCGTTGAAGGTTTCACTGAAGGCTCAACAGTCTCTCTGGAAGGCCAGGCCTATCTCCCTATCCCGATGGACCTCAAATCGCCCGGTTTGAAAACGGTCTTCTATCGAAATCAAAAAACAGGACTTATCGACCGAGTAATGATTCAAAACGTTCCCAATCAAACCGCCGTAATGGCTATCCTCTATAACTGGAAACTCTCAGGAAGAGGGAAAACCCTGATTCCGCGAAATATAGACATATTCGATATAACAAGTGGATTATTCGCCAAAAATCTTCTTATCCAAATCGATTATAAACTTGTTCAATGACAGGTTTTTCTATATTAAAAAGAAGGATTTTTATCCCTTTTTCTGCTCGAACATCGGAAAGGCACAGTCCGTGAAAAAGGGACTTCTATTTTTATGAACCCAAAAAGAGCGGGATTTAACATTCAGAAACACATAAATAATATGCCGACAAAGGTTTTATGACCGATATATCACTGAAGAGAGCCTTTGAATCAACCGATAGGAGAGATAGGATACCATAAAGCCAGATATTAAAGCAGTTGTGTGTCTGGACTGTCTTTTTTAATCTTACTTGTGAGTGGGAAAATGAAAAAAATAACCTTTTTAACGAACCTGGCAAACGTTCTGGTCCTTTGTTTTCTCTTCGGATGCTACAACGACCCATTAGACCCTACACAAATTGGACGCTTTGAACCGACTCCGAAGGTGAACGTCATCTTAAACACGCTGGGAGTTGCGGAAGAACCGAGTCCCGCCTATGAAGGCGCTGAGGACCCCAGACCGGAAGACCTGATTGACTTCCAGACAGACTACGTCTTTGGTCCAGGGGATGTGGTTCAAATCAGCATCTTCGAACTTTATCAGGAAGGCCAATTATTTACGAATAACTATGTCGTCACGGAAACAGGCCGCATATCGATACCGGATGTCGGCCTCGTTCAGGCGGCCGGCCTGACAGAACCTCAACTGGAACAGGAAATCCGGGATATATTGTCCCCCAATATCCTGAAAAATCCCTCTGTTACAGTCAGCTTAATCAACTCACAAAAACAGTATTTTTCCATTGTCGGACAGGGATTGGGCACGTCCGGCCGTTTTCCGCTTCCTCGTTATACCTTCCGCCTGACCGATGCAATCGCTCTGACCGGAAGCATTGCTGAATTCAACCTCAGCTACATTTATGTCTCCCGTGACGTACCGGCTGAACAGTCGGAATTTCTTCCCATTAATCCGATAGAAACTGAAAAGCCGGCGGAATCCGCCCCACCTGCTTTACCGCCGGACCCTTCCGGAGTGCATGAAAAAACGCTCCTTGAAATCATCACTCCGGCTGAAACAGCCGCAAAACGCTCCGGCATTCTGATTGCCTCCGCTGAAATGGCCACGCGGGATGAGCTGGAAGCGCTGGCTTTTCCAGAAGGCTTCGAACCGCCTACTCCCAAATCGATCCAGTCTGAGCAGCCCTTCCAGGAGGCGGCTCCCATTGAACCGGAACCGATTGAATGGGTATATGAAAACGGAAAATGGATTCCCAAAGTGCGGTCCGCCGTTCCGCTCGCCAAGCAAACGACGCCTTCGCCTGCCGGCCAGCCCAGACAAGTTCCTCAGGAACCGCTGCCGGAAGGATTCGGCGCCAGAGATATCGGGAAAACAAAAACAACGACTCGTGTTATCCGGATTCCGGTTGACCGCCTTTTGGCCGGAGACCCCCGCTATAATATTGTGATTCGTCCGGGAGACAGAATTACCGTCCCGCTGGACATCATCGGAGAATTCTGGATTTTAGGGAATGTGAATGCCCAGGGTCCCTTCCCATTGACCGGAAGACCCATCACACTCAAACAGGCTATCGCCACTGCCGGCGGACTGAACCAGATTGCTTATCCCCAGAAAGTAGAGGTAATTCGTCGTCTTGGTAAAAATCCTTCCGGTCTGACTCAGGAACAAATTGTGCTGGTGGACCTCAAAAAAATTGCCAAAGGTCTTCAGCCGGATTTCTTTATCAAACCCTATGACCTCATTAACGTAGGAACACACGGAAGCAGCCGATATCTGGCTGTGCTGCGGAATGCCTTCCGTGCTACCTACGGCTTCGGGCTTGTCTATGACAGGAATTTTGCCAACGAAGATTTTGAAGATATCTGGACCTGGTAACCGAACGGAACGAACTTCATGAGCCAATCGCAGTCGGCAAAAGAAGTATCCGCCATTGCCTCACAAGCCTCCAGTCCCTCCTGGAATCAGGTTCCGGTTGGAGTGTATGTGCAGATTGGAGCGGTTGCGCTGCTGTTTTATGCGTTTTTTTATGAGGAAATCCATCGTCTGGTCTGGCAGTGGACAGACCCCAGCTGGTCGCACGGCTTTCTGATTCCCCTGTTCAGCCTTTACCTTCTGAATCGACGCAAAGCAGAGGTTCTTCAGACACCGGCAAAACCTAGTCTGCTTTTCGGGACGGTCGGACTGCTTGCCTCCCTGCTGCTGTATGTCCTGAATATAGTCGTGCTGAAATTCGGCTACGGTCGTCCTCTGCTGATGCTCACGGCCTTGGCTTCGATTGTCCTGCTGCTGGGCGGCTGGCCCCTGTTTCGGCATCTGTGGCTTCCTGTTTTTTACCTGTACTTTGCCATCCCCCTGCCGGCCGACATTTATACGCGAATCTCCAGACCCCTGCGTCTGCTTGCTTCGCATGTTTCCACGATGATTCTCAATCTGATTCCCGGTTTGGAAGCCGTCGCTCAAGGGGTCACAATTGAAGTGGAATACAAAGGCGTTCCGCTCGAACCGGCCCTGGATGTGGCAGAAGCCTGCAGCGGCATGCGTCTGCTGTGGGCTTTTGTGGCCCTGAGTGTTCTGATGGCTTATCTGCATAAACGGCCGGGCTGGCAGAAAATCATTCTTCTTCTGAGCACGATTCCGATTGCGATTATCTGCAATGTCATCCGCGTGACTGTGACAGGTTTGATTTATATCTTCGGCGACCCCCGCTATGCCCAGGGCGTTTATCACGACCTGCTTGGAATGATGATGATTTTTGTGGCCTTTTTCTTTTATTGGGGTCTTGCCTGGCTGATGGAGAATCTCTTTGTCGATGAAACCCAAACCGCCCCGTCCGTCATCATCCGAAGACAGCCCTCTCAATCCTCCGGCGGAGAAGGAGGTGCCTCGTGAAAGACGCTCTGCGCCTTTTGAAAACCCCTTCGTTTCTCCTTTGTGCAGGGATTTTGGCGGCGGCCTCCGCCTCCAAAGAATTCACCATTCGTCAGATGGGCATTCACTTTTCCAAACTGCCGATTCCCCTGAAGGCCTCTCTGGAAAAACTGGATGAGACCAAACTTGCCCCCTACGCGGTTGTCCGGAAAAACCGCATTACCAATCGGGATGTTCTGGACAGTCTGGGAACAGAAGAGTATCTGCAGTGGGAGCTGGAGGATAAAGAGATGCCGGCGGACAGCCCACTGCGGTTCTGCTCTCTGTTTATCACCTATTATACAGGCAATCCGGATATGGTCCCGCATGTTCCGGATGAATGTTATGTCGGAGGCGGCAATCGAAAACTGGGCGACGAAATCCTCGAAGTGGCCATCGACAAAACATTCTGGCCGGATGCGATGCGGGCGAAGGTTCCGGACGCGATTCGGTTTCAGTCCATTCTGTTCAGCCAGATCTCCCGCGGCCCGATGCCGACAGAAAAAGAGCTGCGGGTTCAATACTTTTTCAAAACCAACGGCAAATACGCCTCCAGCCGAACCGAAACCCGGGCCATTCTCGGGGGCAATTTCTTCAGCCGTTACTCTTACTTTTGCAAAGTTGAATGGAAATTTTACGGGATAGGCTTTTCAGAAATCCTCTATCCGGATAAAAAACAGGTGCTGGAAGGCAGCCGAAAACTGCTCTCGGTGCTGCTGCCGATTCTGGAAGCCGACCATTGGCCGGATTGGGACAAAGCCAATCAGAAATCAACCCAGGTTTCTTTAGAATGAACGGATAAACGAATATGGCTAAAAAACTCAACAAAAAAGTGGTGATTATCCTGCTGATTCTGGCAGGCGCTGGCGCCCTGGCCGCTGCCGGCGCCGGATTTTATGTGCTTCGGACCCGAGACCCCCAGTATTGTCTGCACAAAGCCGAAGAGGCGCTGGCAAACAATGATTACAAAACCGCTGAACGGTTTTTCGGCCGGGCCTGCGCTGTTGCCAAGACCACTCGGGAAAAAATTGACAACTATTTCCGATACGCCGAATTTCAGCTGATACAAAACGAATATCATGAAGCCGACTGGGGCAAGGCCCTCGGATGCTGGAACCAAATTCTGCGGCTGGACCCGAAAAACGAGACCGCGACACGCAAACTTTTTGACTATTTTTATGAAGTGGCGGACCTCGGCAATCCCCAGGCATGGAAGCAGGTGCAGGATTACGCCCGCGACCTTCTGAAAATCCTTCAGGAGGCCCAAAAACCGGTTGACTCGAAAGTCCTGCTGGCCCACGGCCGGGCCGCCCTTGAACTGGCTCGGCTCGGAGCTGTCAGCAATCGGCTGGAGCTGATTCAGAAGGCGGCGGCGGATTTTCAGAAATACATCGAACTGAATCCTGCCGACTCGAAGGGCTATGAGTACCTGGCAGAGTCCACACTCGTGCGGGGCCTCATTGAAGCGTCACAGGGCAATCTTCAGGCCCGAGACACCGCCCGAAAAGAAGCGGAAACGATATTGAACCAGGGCATCGAATCCAGCAGCGATCTGCCTGCGGCCTGGGCGGCCAAAATCAACTTTGAACTGGAAACCCTCACCGACCCGAACCGTCTGGTTGAGATTCGTCGGCAGATTGAGACTCTCATTGAAACCCTTCCGCCGCGGGATGTGCTCTACACAACCCTGTCGAATGCCTACGAGCGGACGGGGAATCTCAGCCGTTCGGAAGAACTGATGCGGGCTTCGGCGGCCATGCGTCAGGCCGTTGCGCTGGAGCCGCAGAACATTCGTCATCTCCTCCGTCTGGCAGCCCTCCTCCACCGTCAGGGAACCATTCAGAAAAAACCAGCTCTGATTGAAGAAGCCCTCCAGATTGCGGAAAATGCACTGCGGCTTCCGGACGCACAGGAACAAACCGGCCCCCGTCAGTCCTATGCTCGGGGCAATCAATACGCTCTGCACTCCTTTATTGCTCAGATTCATATCGAAACCATTCTGGAGGGAAAGCGGGCCGGGCGCTCCATTGAGGAATTTAAATCCCAAATGGACCGTGTGAAAACCGCCGTGGACCGAATGACCCAGCTGCTCGGGTCTGCCGAAAACCCGGTGATTCAAAAATGGCATGGACTGCTTGCCCTCGCCGAAGGGCAGCCGGATAAAGCCGTCCGTCAGCTGTACAAAGCCTATGAGCAGGCCAAAGCCCTCGATACTCCGAACGAACCGTCGCAAATCGACTCCTACCTGTGCTATGTTCTGGCCCTCGAAATGGGCGACCAGAATGTCTTTGGAATGCATAAGGAATTTCTGGAAAAGGCCCTCTTCAACCGCAACAGCATAGCTGCCTGGAAGCCGGAAGCGCTGATCGACTATGCCAAAATCCTCATGGTCGCCCGAAGCTATCCTCAGGCCGTGATGATGATTCGAACCTATGAAAACAGCTACGGGAGCACACCGGAAACAGAGCATCTTCGGCTGCAGGCCCTGATTGAAGCAGGCTTTCTGGAAGAAGCGGAAAAGGCCCTGGCTTCGCTGAATCCGGACGACCCGAAAACCCTCTCTTTGCGGCTGCAGCTGGTAAACCGCAAAATCCTTTCTGCATCAGCCGCAGCACCCGGTGAAGAAGAAACTCCCCTCTCCCCGGAAAAAAGACGGCAGCTGAACACCCTTTATGAAGAACAATTTGCTCTCTTTTCCAAACTGCTGTCGCTGGCGCCGGAGCAAACAGACAGTACGATGCTGCTGTCCGCCTGCCACCGGCTGATACGAGACAAAGAAATTGAAAAAGCCAGGGTTCTTGTGGACACCTATCGGCGGCATCGGCCGAATGAGCCGGCTTTTGCCGTTCTCCAGAAACAGCTCACTCAGCCGGACCCGATGGCCATTCCCTCCGACCTGCTGTCTCAGATGACCGAAGAAGCTCTCTTTTCGCTCACAGACGCCCGTACGCGTCTGGTTGCGCTGGCCCAGTTTTATGCTTCGGCCAACCGCCCGGAGAAAGCCCTGGACGCCTATCGCCGGGCCTATGAGCAGTTCCCGGATGACCCGGAAATCGTCAACGCCTACTATGAAACACTGCTTGGACAAAAAGCCCTGGATGAAGCGGAAAAAATCCTGCAGCAGGCCCGGCAGAAAAACCTGGACGGCTGCGGAGGCAGTTTCTACGCCGCACAGATGGCGATGATACGGGACAATCCTGACGCGGCCCTGCGTCTTCTGGATGAATCCCTGACGTATCGGCCGCTGCTGCCGCAGGCCTGGCTGCTCAAAAGCCGCATCTTTCTGCAGCAAAACAAGTTAGAAGACTCTGTGAATGCCGCCCAAACCGCTGCACGAATGAACCCCGTCAGCCCGGAAATTATTCTGCATTACGCTTCGGTCCTGCAGGAACGGAACGCCCGGCTGGGCGCCAAAGTCACCGCCGAACAGGCGGAAGAAGCAGAACGAATGCTGCTCTTTGCCATGATGCTCAATCCGGGCAACCGGAATCTGCAAAGCTATTACGCCGAAATCACCTTTGACAAGAATCCGGAACGCTCGCTGGCCATGCGGCAGCAGCTCTTTAAAAGCAATCCCACGGTTTCGAACGCTGTCCTGCTGGGCAATATGGCAATGCGGATGGCGGAACGCGAACGGGATGCCGCCAAAAAGCAGGGCCTTCAGCAGCTGGCCGGCGGGGCCTATCAAAAGGCTCTGGAGCTGGACCCGAATAACGAAGGAGTACTTAATACCTTTGCCGAATACCTGCGTCAGACCGGACGTTCTTCAGAAGCTGAAACGCTTCTGAGCGGCCAGGCCAATGTGCTCTGGCGTTTTTATCTGCGGGATGGCCAGTTTGAAAAGGCAGAGGCCATCTTAAATAATCTGCTTCAACAGAACCCGTCGGACAAAGAGGCCCTGCAGGGATTGATTCTGGTTGCCCAAGGCAAAGGCGACCGTGCCGCCGTTCGACGCCATCTGGATACTCTGCTGTCACTGGCCTCCACAGCCGATGAAGAATTGTGGGTCCTGCAGCGGTATCTCGAATTGGAATTGACCGACCAGATTGAAAAGCGTATCGCCAGTTTTCGGGAACGCTATCCGAACAATACGCAGGTCCTTTTGCTGGATGCGTGGTTCCGCCTCAGCCGCGGCCAGCTTTCGGAATCCCTGTCCAAACTGAATGAGTTCCTGGCGGTTCAGCCCGAACACGCCGGAGCCTGGCGTCTGCGCGGCCGGGTGTATCGGCTGATGGGAGATTATCCAAAAGCCATCGAATCTCTTTTGAAAAGCAAAACCATTGAAGTCAGCGCCGCCGCCCGGATTGAACTGGCCAACGTCTATCTGGAAAGCGGCCAGATGGAGGCGGCGATCGGAGAGCTGCGAAGCGGACTCAATGACCCCCAGGCCCCGATACAGCTGCGGTCAATGCTGGAAAATATCTACGAACAGCGCAAACGCACCGCGGACCTGAGGCGATTCTATCAGGAAACCCTTGACAAATATCCGGACAATGTGTACTGGCATTTCCGGGCGGGAAAATTCTATCTGGAACAAAAGGATTTGGTCACGGCCGAACAGCTGCTGGCCAAGGCCTGGGAATTGAGCCGCCAAAACGGCCCGGGCGACAGCCGAACTCTCGATTACTACCTCGAAAGCCTCCTGCAAAGCAAAAACTACAACAAGCTGCTGGCGTTTGCCGCAGAGAATATTGACTCGCCGCACGCCGCTATTCTGTACACCTATGTGGCACAGACCCATGCTGAACTGGGGCAGAAGGACAAGGCGATTCAGAATTTCTTCCTGGCCCTCGACAAAGCCGGCACCGACATCGACCTGATGAACGGCATCGTAGCCGTAATTGTCGAAAAAACCGGACCGGACACGGTTGCGCAGTGGTGCGCCCAGAAACTCCGTGAGAATCCCAAGTCTCTGCAAGGCCTCTTCGGGGCGGTGAGTTTGTACACGCAGACAGGCCAGTACAATCAGGCTCTTCAATCCATCGATGCCTGCCTCGAACAGCTGGACCCCGGACGCATGGAATGGCTGCTGCTGTCCATGCGAAAAGCCAACATCTACACCATGGCTTATGCTCAGACGGCTGACGAACAGTACATGCAGCAGGCAATGTCTTTGATGGAAAAACTGCTTGAACGGATGCCCAACAACCAGACGGTCCTGAACAATCTGGCCTATATGCTGGCCGACAACAACCAGCAGCTCGAAAAAGCACTGGAGTACTCCCGCCGGGCCTGCCAGATTGATATGAGCAATCCGATCTATCTGGATACCTATGCCTATATCCTGTGCCTGCTGGGACGCTATGAAGAGGCCCGCCAGGCCCTGCTTCGCGCCATTCAGCTGCACGAAGCCCGCAACGAGCCGATTCCATGGGAGGTTCACAAACATATCGGAATGGCTCAGGAGGGCTTGGGCCGAAAATCCGAGGCTCTTGCAGCCTATCGGAAATCCCTCGATGCACCGGGAATTCCAACCAAAGAAAAAGAATCCATCGAAAAGAAAATTCAGGAGTTGAGTTTGTAAATTCTGTAATGACGTCCTTTTCAGTGGGAGCATGATATGTCTGAACAGATTCAGCGGGTAATCCAAGGTATGACAAGCCCTGTGCCGGCACAGCCTGCGGCTGTGCGAGCCGTGATGCAGCCGGCCCCTGCCGTTACCTTAACTCCCAGGGAAATCCTGGGGATTCTGCGGCGGCACATCTGGATGATCATTCTCTTTTCTATCGGAGGTTTTGTTCTCTCTACCGGGCTGTATTTCTTCATGCTGCGGTTTTTCCCCCGATATACTGCGGTTGCAGGCATTAATGTTTCGCCGCCGATAACATCAGACCCCCGGGAATTTACGTCCGTGCAGCCGCAGAAGGACCTGTACTATCAGTTCCGATCCACCAAAGCGGCGCTGATGAAGCAGCAGAATATGCTCGAAAACCTGATCAAACTGGACACCATCCGAGCCACCAAGTGGTTTGAGCAGTTTGTCAAACGAGATGCCGATAATCAAATTGTTTCGATTGATGTCGCCAAAGCCCTTCGAAGACTGAACAAAAGACTCGTTGTCAGTGCTCCCCGAGACCAAGACTTCATCCGGATTGAAATGACCTGGGCCGACCCGAAAGAAGCGGCGCTGATTGTCAACGAAATGGTCCGTTTGTTTCTGTCGGACCAGCGGGAAAAAGCCCGTGCGGAGATTTCCGAAAAAATGGCTTCTGAAGAGCGCGCCCGTCAGGAGCTTCGAGATGCTCTTCGGGCCATTCAGACCCAGATGGACAATATGCGGCAAGGCAGCGAATTCGCCCGTCTCGACCCCAAAAATGTTTCGTACCGCGACTATATGGATGAAAAACTGGCCTCGCTGTACAACGAATTCAGCCGGCTGGATGCCGAGCGGGAGCGGCTTCGGGTTCTTCTGGCTATCGCGGAACGACGCGCCACCCAGGCGGATTATGACCAGGTCGTCCAGCAGGCCGTCGAACAGGACCTGCTCGTTCGGCAACTGCAGAACTCCCTGAACAGCATTGACGCACTGCTGGCTCAGCAAACGGCCCGATTTGGTGAAAATCATCGACGTGTACACGAAACCAGACAAGCAAGAGAACAATTCAAGAAAGACCTGGATGCCCGCAAGATTGAAATCGCAGAAATTCAGCGAAAATCCCAGTGGCAGCTGGTGCAGGATGAAGTCACAGCCATTGCCCAGCAGCTCGAAACCGTCACACAGCAGGTCCAGCGGGCACGCGATGAATACAGGCGCGTGGACCACGAGCGTGCTCAGTATGCCAAGCTCGAAATCGAACGGGAGGAAAAGCAGGCCCAGCTGGAAAAAGCCAATGCCCACTATGAAAGCCTGAAAGCCCTTTTCAACGACCCCGAAATCAGCAAACTGCGCAGTCTCGGTTCAGCCCCGGAACCGCTTGAGGTCAGCTCTCCCCGCTGGGAAATCTATCTGCCCGCCGGTTTCATGCTCGGGCTGCTGGCCGGCCTGGCTCTGGCTTTTGCCGTAGAACTGCTCAATGACCTGGTTCGGACTCCCAGCGATGTCATGCGTCATCTGAAGGTGCCGCTGCTGGGCAATATCTGCCATGCCGATGACGATGACGACGTCGAAGGCATCGAGCTGGTGCACGTGGTCCGGCAGGCCCCCTATTCAATTATGAGCGAATGCTATCGGCAGCTGCGGACCAATCTGAAACTGTCCGCCGGCCCGTCCGTTCACAAAACCCTGCTGATTACCAGCCCTAAAGCCGGTGACGGCAAGACCTCTGTTGCCAGCAATCTGGCCAGCACCTTTTTGGCGGAAAACCGTCGGGTCCTGCTGATTGATGCAAACTTCCGACGTCCCGCTGTTGCGCATTTGTTCCCGCGAACCGGTGCAAACGGCACCGTTGTTGAGCATCCGGATTACGGGCTAAGCAACTATCTGTTGGGTCAGTGCACAGAGGTTTCGCAGATTATTCGACCCAGCGGGATTGCAGGGCTGGACATCATCGACAGCGGTCCTCTGCCCTCCAATCCGTCGGAGCTTCTGGACAGCCCGCGGATGAAGGAACTGCTGGAACAATCCAAAAGCCGCTACGATTTTGTCCTGATCGACGGCCCGGCCATGCTGGTCAGTGACGCCAAAGCCCTGGCGGCCGCAGCAGACGGCACACTCGTGGTATTCAATGCCTCGACAACCCACCGCGGGGCGGCCATGCGGATTCTGCGGGAGCTGCAGTCGATTCGAGCCAGCGTTGTCGGAACAGTCCTGATGGGCGTCCGAAGCCGAAAAGGCGGCTATTTCCAGGAGGTCTATCGTTCCTATCTCGAATACCAGCAGGTTCCGGTTCGGTCCGGCATTTAAAGAAGGAGCATCTGCCTTATGGAGCGTTTTTTAGTCACAGGCGGGGCGGGCTTTATCGGTTCTCATCTGTGCCGGCGTCTGGTTCACGAGGGGGCTTTTGTTCGGGTGCTGGACAATCTGAGCACCGGAAAAAAAAGCAATCTGGCCGACATCCTCAACTCCGTCGAGTTCGTTGAAGGCGATATGGGCGATGAAGCAGCCGCCCGCCGATGTATGCAGGGAATCGACATCGTCTTCCACCAGGGAGCTCTGCCTTCGGTCCCCCGGAGTGTGGAAAATCCGGCGGCCACGCATCGGGATTGCGTCGATGCCACCTTTACTCTTTTGACCGCCGCCCGCGATGCCAAAGTCAAACGCTTTATCTATGCCGCCAGCTCATCCGCCTATGGAGACAGCCCCACCCTGCCGAAAATTGAGTCCATGGCGCCGAATCCGCTGTCGCCGTATGCCGCCGCCAAACTCTTCGGCGAGTACTACTGCAGCGTCTTTTCAAAAGTGTACGGATTGGAAACCGTCTCGCTGCGCTATTTCAATGTTTTCGGCCCCCGCCAGGACCCGAAAAGCCAATACGCCGCGGCCATCCCCGCTTTCATAACCAGTATTCTCAACGATCGCCCTCCCACCATTTACGGAGACGGAGAGCAAAGCCGCGACTTTACATATGTCGAAAATGTAGTCCAAGCCAATCTGCTGGCTGCCAAAGCCCCCAAAACCGCCGGCGAGGTTATCAATATTGCCTGCGGTCAGCGAATCACCCTCAACGAAGTCGTTCGGCTGATAAACAGGCACACAGGCAAAAATATCCATCCGACGTATGCTCCCCCGCGCCCGGGCGATGTACGGCACTCCCTGGCGGACATTCGGAAAGCCCAAGAGCTGCTCGGCTATGAACCGATTGTTTCCTTTGAAGAAGGACTGCGCAGAACCATCGAATGGTATAAACAGAACCCCGTATAAAAAAGCTGCACCGAGGAACTATTGAGTCCGGGACTCCATCCTCCTTTAAGGACTGCCCAGGACTGGAGTCGAACCAGCACGAGGTGTTACCCCCATCAGGCCCTCAACCTGACGCGTCTGCCAATTCCGCCACCTGGGCTTCAATCGGGGGAAATTGTACCATAGCCGTCAGTTTTGGCAAGTTTTTTTCCACTGTCCCCCGGAGAATTCCCATAAAAGAGTTCTATAGAATCTGGCTTCAGCGGCTTCCGCCGCCCGAAGATTGAACCGTATGAACAGAAACCGTCTGAACGTCCAAATCGCCGAAAAACTGAACTTCCGCGACATTCCCATACCCGTCGGCCGGTGACAAATATCGGACATACCGGAACCAATTCGGATTGGAAATTGATTGGGAAGTCAAAACCCCATCAGGCGGCTGTACCCGAATTGTAAACAAATCAACAACGTCGCCGCTGAAGTCCGGCGTATTGGCCCCCTGAAACCGTCCGTCCACCATTCGACTGCCGTAACCGGGTCGCGGACAGTACCTTATCTCCGTGATTCGAGCCCGGACCCCTTCCCCAAAATCCAGTCCGGCCCAGGCTGAACGGCTCGGTGCATCAAAAAAGTTTCGCAGGCAGCCGTCAAAAACCGCATCCCGTACGGCTCCGGCATTTTGATAGGAACCCTCTGTCCCAATCACTGCTCCAAACAGCTGCTTGTTCGCCGCTGCGGCCGCCGGAGCACAGTCCTGCGTCTCCCCCTTCGGGGTTTGGGCGGACACTGTATAAAAATAGGTCATTCCCGGCGTCAAATCTTTGTCGATGTAATATGTCTCTTTCGTTGCTGCAATCGTCGTATAAGGCCCGCCGTGCGAGGTGCTGCGTTTGATAATATAACTTTGGGCAGACGCCGAACCCGTCCAGGACAAAACAATCCGTCGCCCCTGAACAGTCAGCCGCAGGGCGCTCGGTGCACGGGGGCCAATCGGTTCCCGCGTATGCGTAAGTGTCGTAAACCCAAGCTGGTCAAATCCGCCGCTGGTCGTCCCGTAATTGAACCCTCCTCCCTCCGGACGAACGTTCTCGGCATACTGCTGTGTATAGGGCGCTGACAGCCCTTTTCGGTTGACATAATGGTTATAAATCATCTCCCAGCCGGGCCGCATTTGACCGCGTGCCGTCGAAGAAATCATCGAATGAGCCGCCCGACTCGGATAATCGCAGGTTATATAAGTTACAAAAGGCACCTCATACCCCAGATTGTATTTGGCGACATATTCACAGCCTGCCAGCACCCGATTGCCGTCATAGCCGTAAAGGTCAATCCCCTGATTCCAGGCAATCTCGCAGATGGTTCCCATCAGCAGCACCCCCATCAGCGTATGTCCCTGGTCCCGCCCGCTTTCCTGCCACTGACCCAATCCGTCCGGATGGATAAAATGAACCGCATTTCGTACGGAACCGCTGCCGATCCCCTGATAAAAATAATTCAGCCCTTCCTCAAAAATATCGCGCCGGTCGCACAGCACGCCGATTGCCATCACGGAGGCAATATTTGCCAAATCCCAATTCGCCCAGTAATGGCTGCTGCACGTGCCGTGATGAGAGGCAAGAAAAGAAGCATTCTTCACATAAAAACCATCAAGCATCCACTTCTGAAAAGCCGCAAAATCCGCCGCACTCCAGCCGGAATAGTCCCGCATCAGTTCCGCCGTGCAGGCCAGCTGATACCCGTACAGACCCGCACGCAGACTGACGTTGGTATCTCCCTGCCAGCCGGTCATCCCAGAAGCCCAGGCGTTCAGAATCTCCACCGCTTTGTCTCCATACGCCGTTTCGCCGGATACCTGATAACGAAGGGCGCATTGATAAGCCCGGGCGCAGTCTCGGGCCAATCGGATGTAATTCTCCGGATAGCCCCCGCCTGCATAGAGAATCGGCTGAGCCTCCGGTTTTGTATGAAGAAACGAATTCGTATTGCGGACAAGAAGTTCCCAGCTGCCCTTCCAAGGCTGCTCACCGGCCGCAACCTTTGCACGCATCCGCTCCAAATCCTCCTGTGTGGACAAAAGTCCCGGGTGAACAAACGCAGAAGGTCCCTGCAGCCCCAGCATTGTCCAAATGAAAACACTCAGTCCCAGACAATGCATCATCAGGATTCCTTTGTCTGCAGAAAGAGGAATTGACCGACCTACTGGACAATCAGCCAGTTGTCCGCCAGGTCGGCCAAATCCTCCAGGCCCACCCAGCCGTCGCCGCCCGACGGAGCCGTATCCGCTGAAGGCTCGCCCGGTTCGCCCAGCCACTGGCTGGACAAAATCGAAAAGTCCTCCAAATCCACCAGCCCGGACCGGTTCAGGTCCGCCGGATTGTACCGCCGGATAAACTCCACATTATTCACCAAAACATGCGGACTGTTCAGAACAAACCGCAGGCCCCTGTCCGGCCCATTCGACAGAGAAATCCCTTCGATGACCGCATCCTGCCAGCTGCTCCAGCCGCCCGTCGAGGCCAGAGAAATATCCGCCAGAAGAGTTCCGGCAGTGCTGTCCAGAAGCTGCAGCGACGGAACAGCCTGATTGGTTGTATAGCGAATTCGCAGGGCATAAAGACCCGGCTGAACAGAACAGGTGTATTCCAGCCACTCTCCGGACTCCATAAAAACGCCAAATCCGGCCCCGCCGTCCCAAATCGTCATAATGTCCACATCGACATCCGTCCGATAGCCCCCGTAACTGTTGCCGGGAGTGGTATCAAAATACGAGACGCCCTGTCCGCCGATGTCAAAATCCTCCATTTCAATCCGACCGGGAAGCAAAAACGGACTGCCCCAATAGGGTACCTGCCGGGCAATCTCAATCCAGTTCATACGAAAACCGCTTCCGACAAATTCAAGTTTCAGAACCGCTTGGTCCTTTTGCGGCAGCGGCAGACAGGAAGCCTTCACAGTCTGCCAGGCCGTCAGCGAACCCGTATTCGGCACCGCCACCGTCGCCAGCAGGTCCGCATCCAGCCACACCCGAATCTGCCCGCCGGACTGAATCGAGGCCGCCCGCGCATAGACAAACAAATTCCCGACGGACGGCTGCGTGCTGACGGTATAGGTGAGCCATTCGCCGCTTTCAATCGAATCCACCGCATAGCCGGCCGAACCGTCCGTCACCGCAACAATATCCACCGACTCGTACGTCCGATACGCTCCGCCCGAATTGCCGGCCGTCGTATCCCAATACGCATACCCAGGACCGCCGAAGTCAAAATCCTCCGCCTCTACACGCCCCGGCAACCCCCTCGCCATCCCGCCCCACGGCGACTGCTGCTTCTGGAATTCCACCCAGTTGACCTCCAGGCCTCCGGCTGGAAAAGACAGTTCCAAAACTCGTCCTGTGCCCCCTTCCAGCGTCAGACTATTCAGCATAAATGTCCCGAAGGTATCCAGCGAGCCCGTGCTGTTGACCCAAACCGTGCCCAGCACTGCATTGTCCAGCTTCACGGTCACCGGAAGATTATTCCCCGTCGCCGACGCCCGCAGATACAGACAGTACACGCCGGACTCCGTCACATTCACCGTATAGCGAAGCCATTCCCCCGCCGCAATATTCGTCACGGCAAACCCGCTGCCGAAGTCCGAAATACTCCGAATATCCACATCCGTCGGCAGCCGAAACACTCCGCCGCTGTTGCCGATTGTTGTGTCATAATAAGCGGTTCCCTGCGGGCCGTAATCATACTCTTCCGCCTCAATCCGCCCGGGAATGACCGCCGGCTGACCGCCGTACGGACCTTCCATCGTAATCATCTGATACAAGTCCTGCACCGCCTCCGGCGTCAGGGCATAATTATAAATCCGAAAATCATCGATTCGCCCGTTAAAATACGGGTCGCCGGAAAACTGGCTTTTGCCGATAGCGTTATTGACCGCATTAATTTCAGACGGGTCCAGACGTATCTGGCCGGCAACACGGGGCGTTCCGTTTACATAGAGAATGCCGGTATGGCCGCAAAGGGTCACCGCCACGTGAACCCATTGACCGATCGGAAGCGGGTCGGTTTCGAGAATCTGCTCATTGGCATTTCCCTCTTTGGTAATGGCAAACCGCAGGGTATTGGCACCGGAACGCGGCGTCAGAAACAGATATTCGGATGTCCCGCCGCCGAAATCGAAAAGTCTCTGCCAATTTCCGCCGCTGTTCCAATACACCCACGCCGCCGCCGTAAAATCAGTTGTATTCACAACCCCGGCGGGAAGCGACACAAAATCATCGACTCCATCCAGAACAATGGCCCGTCCGATGCGTCCGACGGTATAAGCCGGCGAACCCGAGGCGGTTCCATGGTAGGCAAACGTACTGTCCAACACACTGTCTTCAAACTCATAATAAGCCCGCAGGGTTCCATTCACCGGAGGATTGGCCGGCACAAACCGCCACTGCTGCGTATAGGAGCCGGTAAAATCCCACTGATAAATGGTTGCGGTGCCGCTGGCGGTCATGTATTTGCAGCTGTGGGCGTTGCGAATATAAAAATAACCGTCGCCGGCGTATTCCAGAAACCACCGCTGCAGGAAATTCTCCCCCATCCCCCATTGCCGGATGTTCGCACCGTTGCTGGTGGACCAGTTGGCCACTTCGGCGGTTCGGCCGCTGTGTGCGGCAAAGAGGAGAAAGTACCCGCTCATCTCCCGCAGAAGATTCCATTTCTGATGCAGTCCATCGGTATCAACCGCCTGGCGTATATCCGCTCCGTCCTGCATGCCGGCATTGGCCACCTCGGCCACGCGTCCGGTCTGGCGATTCACGATTTTCCATCGATTGCCGTCCAGAGCAGGCCACACCGGATTGTCCGTCTCGATTTCAATATACGCATCCTGCCCCTGATTGACATTGACCATATACGCTCGAATGGGGCCGATGCCGTTGTAATACACATCGCGATCGGTACAGACAAAACGATAAGGAGTCAGAGCCCCCTGCCGCTCAAAACACCCGGCAAAACCGTAGATTTTCCCATCCGGAGCCCGATAGACCGCCGCCGCAGAATATTTCCCGCGGTTTTCTGAATACCCCAGCCGCCGTCCGTCTGAAGCCCTCACAAAAACACCTCGAGGCAGCACCACCGGCCCCCACCAAATCCCGCCGCCCAGTCCGTACTCGGCCCCGTAGATGGCCTCCGCCAGACTGTGCAGTTCCGGATTATGCGGGATGGCTCCGTTGGCCTTGACATACTGAAGGAAATTGACATAGCTGTTTGTCGAGCCGGCCAGCTGATGGGTGGACCCCAGATGAACCCGGCTTTTGATGACATCATACCAGGTCCGGGCCGTATCGCTGTTCAGAACACTCGGGCCGCCCAGCAGCGTACCCTGAAAGCGCGGGCTGTTTTGGAGAAGCCCCAGAATGTCATACAAATTCTGCGGCGTTCCCTGATTCCATGGTGAATAATCCGGCTCGTTAAACGGTTCGACCGCCGCAATCGGCCTGTTGATATAGGCCTGGGTCGCCTCAATCAGCTGAGCCCAGCGGTCCGGCCAGACCTGCGAGCCGTTTTTATACCACGAATGCACGCCGTCCCCGGTAGCCGGTGTGAGCATCAGCGGTTTGCTGCCCGCCATGGCGGCAATGCTCAACTGATTATTAATCTTTGCTTTGGAGGAATCCGCAATCTCTCCATTGGCCGTCAGCGGTTCATCCATATAGAAATTCAGCCGGATGATATCAATGGCATCCAGCCCCATATGAGCGATGCTGATTCGCATATTGTCCCGGCTGGGCCAGGCCGTATCCACCCCCCACTCTGGAACAGATTTGACCTGACCGGCGTCCGCGGTGCTGAACGAAACCGTTTCCGCCAAAACAAAACCGCTCCATCCCAACCAGAGCGCTGCATACAGCCCCAGTCTAACTGCTCTGGAAAACTTGTTCGATTTCATTCCGTTGACCCTCCTCAAAACGCACAGTGAACATCTGCCCGTTATTCCCCGTATTCCGCAGAAAGCGGCATCAATATTCCTTCAGCCAGTTGTCCGCCAACTCGGCCAAATCCTCCAAATCCACCCAGCCGTCGCCGCCCGACGGAGCCGTATCCGCTGAAGGATCGCCCGGTTCGCCCAGCCACTGGCCCGACAAAATCGAAAAGTCCTCCAAATCCACCAGCCCGGAGCGGTTCAGGTCCGCCGGATTGTACCGCCGGATAAACTCCACATAATTGATCGAAACCCGGGGACTGGCCAAAACGAAGCGAAGCACCTTCTCCGGCCCGCCCGGCAGATAAATCCCTTCAATCAGGGCATCCTGCCAGGTACTCCAGCCGCCGGTGGGCGCCAATGCAAAATCCGCCAGAACTGCGCCCGTCCCCCCGTCCTCCAGACGCATTGAATCCACCCGATAGTTTGTCGTATAACGAACCCGCAGGTCATACAGTCCCGACGGAATCGAACAGGTATATTCCAGCCATTCGCCGGACTCCATAAACACACTATACCCCATGGTTCCGCCGTCCCAAATCGTCATAATGTCCACATCCACATCCGTCCGGTACACACCGTAGCTGTTGCCGGATGTATTGTCATAGAAGGAAATCCCCTGTCCTCCGATGTCAAAATCTTCAAATTCAATCCGACCGGGAAGGGAAAACGGACTTCCGAGATACGGCAGCTGTTTGGTCAAGGCAACCCAGTTCAGCCGGAATCCGCCGCCTAAAAATTCGAGTTTCAGCAGGGCATTTGTTCGCCCGGGCAGAGGAATCCCGCCTGCCTTAATACTTTGCCAGGTGTTCAGGGAACCGGTATTCGGAACGGCAACGACAGCCAGCAGAAGCTCATCCAGCCAAACTCGAACCACCCCTCCGTCCTGCGCCGAAGCCGCCCGCAGATACAAATCCGCCGTTTCCGCCGAGGTGTTCACCCGATACGTCAGCCATTCGCCGGCTTCAATGGCATCTACAGCATAATCCGCCGTCCCGTCTGTGATGGAAACAATATCCACATCCTCCCGTGTTCGTAGGACGCCGCCGGAATTGCCTGTTGTGGTATCCAAATATGTAATTCCCTG
The DNA here is from genome assembly GCA_037479115.1 of Anaerohalosphaeraceae bacterium. NCBI lineage: Bacteria > Pseudomonadati > Planctomycetota > Phycisphaerae > Sedimentisphaerales > Anaerohalosphaeraceae > Anaerohalosphaeraceae bacterium. Next base: position 130,921 of record JBBFLK010000006.1, read on the forward strand.
CCCGCCGACATCAAAATGCTCCGCCTGAATTCGGCCGGGCAGCGTTCGAGCCTGTCCCCCGTACGGATAAGGCGAAAGAACCGCCGTCATCGGTTCAGAATACGCCGTCTCATTGAGATTATCGCTCAAATCCCGGGCCTTCACCCGGTAGGTACTGACTGTCTGTACAACCCCCGTATCGGTATAAATCGGACTGCTCTGCCAGCCGCTGTCTTTTCCTCCGCCCGCAACACACTGGAAGTAATACTGAACATTCGAACCTCCGGCGTCTACCGCCGTCGTCGCTTCCATCGTCACAGAGCCCGGGCCGCTCTCATAAGGAGGCGTTGCCCACGTCATCGGATTCGGGGTCGGAGGGGCAAAATCCGGATCGACCAGCACAAAGACCGACGGGTCCCCGTAGAGAGTCATCCGGGTCGCATTCGGCGGATAAATATAATCCTGCTGCTTGGCATTGGCCAGCGCCAGCCCGCAGGTCTGGCGGTTGACCACCATATTCCTCGTATAACGGTACGCCAGCGTCCCGATGCTTCCGCCGCCGGCAAAGTTGGTCTGTCCCACATCGTAAAAGCTCTCCCGTGTCGCCGCCACCGTCGTAATGGCTCCCCGCTGCAGAATCTTATAGGCCAGATTGGAATTGTTCTCCGGATAAGCATTCAGACAGGACCCCTGATACACGGCGCTCGGATACGAATCATTCAGACGCCAAATATTGTTATTGTCGATCACCTCACTGGCCACATTCCAGTTCCCGTGCGTCAGCCATGTTACAAATCCATACGGCTGACTGCCCCATTCCGTCGCCGGATAACGATTTGAAAGCAGATACTCCGGAGCGGGATTCAGCCCGTAATTGTCCCGATAAATCCGCGTCGAGGCAATCCCGTTCGGGATGTAAAAGGCGCTGCGTATCTGTTCTCCGCACTGGTAGGCCGGCGTCGTATCATCCAGCGGCACCATCGGCAAAAGTCCCTTGCGCCGCCACAAGACCTGCTGAGAGTTTTCATAGTTCATGGTCTTCTGCAGAATTGCATCCAGTTCCGACATCGTACCATAGTTCGGAATCCTCCCGACCACAACCTCCCAATACTTATCCCAACCGCTTGCCGTGCTCAAATCGGAATACATCGCATCAATCGGAGCACTGCCGCGGCCGTCATCGTACCAGCGCATCGGCACGGTTCCGGTATCCGGATGCGGGTCTCCGATCAGCAGCACATACAGAATATCCATTGTCTGATAGTTCGCCCGAAGCCAGTTGCGGATATTCACCGCCGCCGCAGACCCCGTCCCGCCGCCCCAGGTGCTCTCCGTTACCACGCTCACATTCCAACCGCGTGATGCCTTATGCGCAACAAAAGCAGCCAATTTTGTCGAGCTGTTTACAATCGACGAGGTGGTCAAAATCACATACCCCTTTGAATTCACTCCCGCTGTGCCGATAAGCCCCTCCCCGGATTCCGTCGAAAGGGTTCCGACAGCAGAAGAAGTCCCCGCTTCCGCATCATACTCCGCCGCCGCGGAAGCAAAATTGACCGCCAGTTCCCGAACTCGTTCTCGACCTCGCCGAGTGTTGATTGTTCGGCCTGCCGCTTCCAGCCGTTTGCGCCGCTCCGCCTTTCGGTCCCAATCGGTCCAGACATTCGCCTCCGTCAGCTCCTGCACTTCTCCGGTTACGGGATTGTACCGAACAAGCGGGACGGCGATTTCGACTAACTTCCAATCCTCCAGCTGCCCCTTGTGAACCAGCCGATACGTTTCCTGCGGCCAGAAAGCATTGCGGGTATAGATTTCCGTATCGTATCCATCCACAATAATCCGCCCTTCGGGCCAGACAAAAACCGGATTGCCCTCGGCGTCCCAGGTTCCCCAAGGTCCGCGCGGGGCAATCTTTCGATTTCCTTCAAGCAATGTGTATTTCCCATCCGCCCATACGGCAATCTGCTCCAAATCGACAAACGGCGGCAGAACAACCCGCAGCACCTGCCAGGGAATATCCGGCTCGCCCGGCTGACTGGTAAAGGCGGCCTCTTCCGCCCACACCCGAACCTGATTTTGCTCGGTCTGATGAAACCGCAGCGGACGGGTTTCCACCTGCCCCCCCGCACGACTGCCCGTAAACACACGAACAGTTCCCGCCGACAGCAGAGAAGATGCCGACGCCAGAAAAACAAACCCAACTCTCAGATAATGTCTCATCCGAATTCCCCTGCCTCTCTTTTTGTCTTTTCTCTTCTCTTACTGCCAAATCAGCCAGTTGTCGGCCAGGTCGGCCAAATCCTCCAAATCCACCCAGCCGTCGCCGCCCGCCGGAGCCGTATCCGCCGACGGGTCGCCCGGCTCACCCAGCCACTGGCTGGACAAAATCGAAAAGTCCTCCAAATCCACCAGCCCGGACCGGTTCAAGTCCGCCGGATTATACCGCCGGATAAACTCCACATAATTCACCAAAACACGCGGACTGCCCAGAACAAACCGAAGGATGCTCTGCGGCCCGCCCGGCAGATAGATCCCTTCAATCACCGCATCCTGCCAGCTGCTCCAGCCGCCGGTGGATGCAAGCACCAGATTCGCCAAAACCGTCCCCGTTGTCCCGTCAGCCAGCTGCAGGGAATCCACCGGATAATTCGTCGTGTACCGAACCCGAAGGTCATACAGCCCGGCCGGCATGGAACAGGTGTACTCCAGCCATTCGCCGGACTCCATATACACCCCGAATCCGGCTCCGCCGTCCCAAATCGTCATAATGTCCACATCCACATCCGTCCGATAGGCACCATAACTGTTGCCCGGCGTATTGTCGAAATAAGACACATAATTTCCGCCGACATCAAAGTTTTCAAACTCCAGAATCCCCGGCAGAGAAACAGGAACCCCCAGATAAGGCATGCGGTTCTGGAAATCAATCCAGTTGACCCGATACCCGCTTCCGATAAATTCCAGTTTCAGAATTGCATTGGTCTTTTGCGGCAGTACTACGCCCGGCACAATCACATTCCGCCAGGCATCCAGCGAACCCGTATTCGGCACCGTCACAGTCGCCAGCAGGTCTGCATCCAGCCACACCCGTATCTGTCCGCCGTCCTGAATCGAGGCCAGCCGCACATACAAATCCCGCACGGCCGCACTGGTGCTGACGGTATAGGTGAGCCACTCGCCGCTCTCAATCGAATCCACCGCATAGCCGGCTGTCCCGTCCGTCACCGCAACAATATCCACCGACTCGTACGTCCGATACGCTCCGCCCGAATTGCCGGCCGTCGTATCCCAATACGCATACCCGGGACCGCCGAAGTCAAAATCCTCCGCCTCCACACGCCCCGGCAGAACCCACGCCGTCCCGCCCCACGGCGACTGCTGCTTCTGAAATTCCACCCAGTTGACCTCCAGACCCGGAGAAGAAAACGACAGTTCCAGCACACGCCAGGCCCCAGCTTCCAGCGTCAAATTATTCAGCAGAAAGGTCCCAAACGTATCCAGTGAGCCTGTACTGTTCACCAGAACCGTTCCGACAACCGCATTGTCCAGCTTCACGGTCACCGGAATATTGTTTCCCGTCGCCGACGCCCGCAGATACAGACAGTACACGCCGGACTCCGTCACATTCACCGTATAGCGAAGCCATTCCCCCGCCGCAATATTCGTCACGGCAAACCCGCTGCCGAAGTCCGAAATACTCCGAATATCCACATCCCCGTCATTTCGGAAGGCCCCGCCGCTGTTGCCGACCGTTGTATCATAATAAGCAGCCCCCGATTGTCCGAGGTCATACTGCTCCGCTTCAATCCGTCCGGGGATTACGGCCGGCTGACTGGTGTACGGGCGGCTGCCGCCGGAGGCATACAGCGCCGCCGCTTCGCTGGTCGTCACCGCATAATCATAAATCCGCACATCATCCAGCAACCCCTGATAATAGGCATCCGCCGTCCAGTTGCTTCGTCCGATATAATTCGCCGTCCGTGTCGCACTCAGCGGAATGCTCGTCGTCGCCGTCAGAATCAGCTGGCCGTTCTTATAAATCTTCACATTGCTGGACGAACGCTTGCTGATGCTCACCACGAAATGCTGCCAGGCATTCAGGGCCAAAGCATTCGTTGCACGGACAACCGTTCCCCCTGAAGAACCGTTAAAAACCTGTACAAACAGGTCATTGGTAGTCCCGTATCGGCCTACGATGATATTGTTGGCGTTCGGTCCGCTGCCCAAATCCACAAAGCGGGCATAATTTTTCACCGCCGTCGGATACGCCCAGAACGAAACGGAAAACCCGTTGTCAAATTCATAAAAACCGCTCGGCAGCTGGATGTAGTCGTCCGTCCCGTCAAACTGCAGGGCCCGGCCCAAAACACCCGGAGCGCTGTTTGATGCAAAATTCAGCCCTCCCATCAAAGTTCCGTTCCGACCCTTTCCGGACAGGTCGCCGGCCGTTGTCCCCGTCTGTTCATCCAGCCGATAATACCCGATGCATTCAAAATTAACATCCAGGGAATTGGCCATCGGCGGCAGGTGGTCGCGGTACACCACACCCGCCGGTGTCAGAGCTCCGTCAACAATCAGCTCCCGATTGGTGCACCACTGATAAATCGAATACCGTTCGACATACGGCAGACTGGCCATCCGAGTAATCAGCTCATTAATTTTGGCGGCATTCTGCTCATAGGTCGGGTGCGGCGTTGTCCAGTTGCACCCGTTATTGAACTCCGTAATCCACAGCGGCCGTCCCGTCCGCTGATGAATCCCGCGCAGCCAGTTTTCCAGCTGGTCCGCCGTCCAGTTGTTCTTGTAATAATGGACCGCCACGAAATCCACCCGCAGCCCCAGCGCATCCGCCTGGTCAATAAAACTGTACAGCCAGTCCAGCCCGCTGGAGGCATCGCTGGGAGCCGGTGAACCCAGACGGAGCCCGGAAGCCACCAGATTCGGCCAGGCATCGATTACCTGCTGAACCGTCATATTTGCCTGGTCCGACTTGTCCGGCTCATTGAACGCCAGCACATGCGTGGAATTCTGCTTGTTATTGATATTCGAATAACTGTTCCAGTTGGCATTGTGCCGCATCGGCACATATTCAATATCCAGTGTCGAGGTCGCCGCATTATCCCAGTCATACCGCCAGGTGCAGTTGACCATCGCCGCATCCGATGCACTGCCGCACCAGCCCTTCTTGGAAGGCCAGCGCCACGGAATCACCCGGACAAAGGAAACGTCATTCTCCAAATCCGCCGGCATCACCCCAATCCAAAGGTCCGCATCTTTGGCAACATACACCCGACTGGGACCTGTTCCGTTGTCATTGGCCGCAAAGGTCGCCATATACCCCCGCTTCAGCCGAAACGAACGGATATTGTTGTTCATCGCCCCCAGCTGCGTCGAACGGTAATATGTATAATTGCCCAGATTCACGGAACTGCCGGTAAAGTTCACATTGCTGAATACCTGCAGGGCCTGATAACTGCTCGAATGGGGAATCACCACCGTGCCCGCCTCATACTGGACAATCCGGATGTTTGTATTCAAAACAGCGGCGGCTCCGTTCACACGAATTTGATTCAGATAGGTGGATGTATTGACGGCAGAGGGTTTCAGCGAGCGGAAAAACAGCCAGGCATCTGCAGAATTCAGATGCACGACGCTGTTGGTCAAGGGAGTCGTACCGGTCAGATGCAGCTCGGATGTGCCCGTCATATACACCGTTGCATTGCTCAGACTGCCGTAGGTCTGAATGCTGTTGTCAATATAAAGCGTTGTTGAACTCGGAATCACCGTCAGTTTTCCGGTGGACTGGTCGAACTGATACAAAACCCCGTTGGCCTCCTTTTCCCAGACCCCGCCGCCCTTGTTTGTAAAACCAACCACCGTAAATGTGGCCCCAAAGGTCCGGTTGGATGCACTGACAATTGTCCAGCTGTCCCCGACACTGGTTCCCGCCCCATTCAAATCAAAGATAAAATCTCCATTGAGAACGGTCTGCGGCCCCGTTCCGGAGATGCTGTTGTTCACTCCGTTGGCGCCAATCACAAACCGCAGGACTGCATCATCCGCCAGCACAAACCGTCCGTTGTTGACGATACTCCCTGTAAACGTATTGGCCGACGAATAAAACGTCAGCGTCCGTCCGTCCCCGTCCGAGCCCGTGTTCGTAATCCTGGCACTGCCGCTGATAGTCGCATACACGTTAATCGGCCCTTGTTTGGCATACATCATTGAGTCGGCGGCAATATGAATATTCCCGTACAAATTGCAGACATCCGCCGCCCCATTCCGATGGTCAATAATTGTTCCCCCGTTGCCGATGAGATTATTCACTGTGATGCTGCCGGTTGAACCGGTGCCCTTGTACATCAGAACCCCGCCGGTATTGATGGTCAGCGAATCGCCGCCGAAAACATAATTGCCCCCATCCGGCGGTGTCCGCAGCTGAGCAATGCTCACCACATAATCATTGCCTGCGCTCGGCGGCTGCCCGTTGCTCCAGTTGAGCCCGCTGTTAAAAGACGATTGCCCCAGCGCATCGGCAGCCACCAGCGTGATGGTGGCAGAATAAGCCGGTACAGACGTGAAAAGAACGGCTAAAAAAAGCATCTTTTTCATAAGTGTACTCCCTCAAAAACCCTCGACCTCTTTCTCTTTTTTGGGAACATTTTGAGTTTCATTTGAGCCGCTTTTGCCCGAATCTCATTCCCGCACATACACCGATTTCAGGGCGAAGTGGACAACGTTTTTTTGAAAAAAGCAAGACGGAATTGAAAAAGAACTATTCGCGAATGCCGCCCCCGGAATGAATGCGTTTCTTAAAAGCAATAAACCCCCATCAAATTTTTTCTAATTACATTTCAAATCGTTACTTATGATTTTACCGTCTTTTATCTTTGACGGCAAGCAGCTTTTGCAGAAAAAGGCAGGCAGAGCCCGTTTTTTGCTCCGCCTGCCTCTTCATAACCTCTTATTGGCAATCCGGATACAGACCGCAGGCCAGCCAGTTCTGGATAAACACGGCAAGGTCCGCTAAATCCACCCGGCAATACGAATCAATCGTATTGACAAAATTGTACGCATTGCCTGTAAAGGAGGGCGTCAGACACGGTTTCAGACCTGTCTTGTCCACATACTCCTGCGCAATCACTGTTCCTGAAACAGCGTAATTGTACACCCGGAGATTGTCGATGGCCCCGCCAAAGAAGCTCGTCAAAACAGTGCGGTCTGCAGCCGTCCGGCTGGCGCCAATCAGCATCCCCCGCTGCCACGGCAGATATTGGTCCGGCTTGCCGCCGGTCACAGAAGCCACCTGCTCGCCGTCCACGTAAATCCGGACAAACTCCCCTTCTTTCCAAGTAGCCCCAACCAAATGCCACCGGCCGTCATACAGATTAAATCCCGTCATCCCCGGGCGGCCTTCCGCCGTACCGATTTCCTGATATTCCTGCTGGAAACCTTCCCCGCGAATGTTCAGCCGGGCATTCGGAGCGGTGTTCAGCGAGAACCCAAATCCCGTCGTCGCCCCATCGTTGTAGTTCAAAAGCACCGTACCGGCCTGTGTGGGCTTCACCCAGCACAGAACCGTGCCTTCCGACATTCCGTTGGCAAACCCGGCCTTCGGATAGGCTTCGGCCCCAAGGTCAATATATTGACCCTGTCCGTCCAGAACTGCATACATCCCGTCAATCGGGGCGGTACTGCCGAACGTCGGACCGCCGGAACCCGGATTCGTGTAATTCAGGCCGACTCCGTGATTATTCCCGACGGAATCATTGAAGCTGCCTTCAAAGTCATACCGAGCCAGCAGCCGATTGACAATCAGAGGGGCCTGCTGACTTGTCGTGCTTCCCGTCAGATTCGTCAGAACGCAATAGTAATATCCCTGATCGCTGACCCCTGGATTGTTAATGGACAGCGTCGTCGTTGTATCATCCCAGGCAATCGAATACTTGCTGCCGGGCGTGAGCACGGTATCATTGAGCCCATCAACATACTTCTTCCAGGTCGGCTGGGCCGCAGAGAGCTCGCTGCGGAACTTTACTGTAAATACCGCCGGAGGAGGCGTCGGATTCGAGCCGTCCACACGAACCTCACTCGGCTGTTCTTCAATATACGGAACCGCCGGAATGGTCTTAAAAGTCCAGACTCCGCCCCGAATCGTCCTGGAATCAGTCGGCAACGAATTGTCTATGCTTTCATCCACGCGCCAATAGTAAGTCCGGTCTGCTTCCAGCCCGGCCGGCGGCGTATAAGAGCCGACCGCCCCGGTCGCCGGAATCGTAATCGGCGTCATTCCGACAAAATTGGGGTCCGTATGACGCAGATACAAATAGTGCTTGGTAATTCTCGGATTGACCTGTGAAGGATTATTCGGGTCAACGCCCGTATTCCAGCTGAGCACAGTATCCAGCAGAACGTTCGTTGCTCCGTTTGCCGGAGAAGGATTGTAAGCCGCACCGGACACATACACGGACAGATTTTCACCGGGACTGGTCACAATGTTGTCAAAATACAGCCGCGTACCCGCCGTGATGTTGGAACCATAGTTAGCGATGGTATAAAACCGGTCCAAATCCCCATCCGTTCCGCTGGTGCGGAACGCAAAATCCGTCGCCACGCGGTCCGCCGCCGTGGCCGCAGACGGTGTGGTTTTGATATAAACGGAGTAGGTGTTGTTGATGTTGTTCACAACAATCCAGAGATAATACCAGGTATTGGCCTGGAAGGTCCCTACTGTCTGAGAGGAACCGCCGTTTCGCACCAGCAGGTTCCCCCGCACCAGAGCGACCTGACAGTTAAAGTTGGCAAATCCGCCGCTGGTCGGCGAATCAATCGATGTGAGGCCGAACGACTGATCCAGCGCCGTCGTCGTCACATAAAACTGGCAGAACAGAGTCCCGATTGTGCCGTCCTTTATGGCATCCGCCGCCGGAATCACCCCGTACATTCCATACTGACCGGTATTGTTCGTTTCTACTACCGTTTCCATTAAATAAGTTTTAGTTTTGTTGAGTTTGTTTATTGCGAT
>JBBFLK010000007.1 GCA_037479115.1 Anaerohalosphaeraceae bacterium
CGCCGATTATGTTAGACTGGTTGGGACCCGATTATATGACCAAAGAAGAATATGCTCTGCGGGGGTACGATCTACCATGGCTTCCCTAAAGCCGGTTTTCGATGTACATCTGCCCCCCCAATGGAAATCACTGGAAGTGTATCATTCTTCCTTTTTCAGCAAAACCGATTATTGGACATCGTCCAGCCCAATGGGCATAGATTTTGCATATTAGAATAACGACATACCCCTGATTGTGTCGTAAGACCCTGTTTTTACAGAAGTTTAAGGGGTGTCCTTGTCTTTGGACGGTTACAATATTGTAGATATGCTCAAATGATAATACATAAATGTAGAAAAAATGGATAACGAGATTTCAAGCCGGTCACTGAAACAGCTGAGTGTATTGCATTCGATCGTGCAGATTATCACCAACAGTTCAGGTCAGAAGCAGATGCTTGACGAAGTGCTGAATACATTGCGCCGTGAGATGGGCATGTGTCGCGGTGCGTTTATGCTGTCAACGCCGGACGGACAGGAATTGGTTGTCGAGGCGGCCAGCGATGAACAGATTCACAGCGAATCCCATTTGGTGCGTTATCGGCGCGGAGAAGGAATCACCGGAAGGGTTTTGGCCACGGGCCAGCCGGCGGTTGTTCCCCGTATTGCCGATGAGCCTGAATTTCGCAGCCGAATTCACCCGCGGCGACAGAAAAGTGATCGCGAGTACAGCTTTATCTGCGTTCCAATCATGTTAAAAACGGAAATTATCGGAACTTTTGGGGTTGATATTCTTGCGGAAAATCTGGAACATCTGCAGGAATTGCAGCGTTTTTTGAGTATTGTTGCTGCCCTGGTTTCCAACGACCTGCATCATCGCCGCGATCTGCTGATTGAAAAACAGAATCTGGCTGAAGAGAATGTTCGGCTTAAAAACGAACTTCGTGAAAAATACCGTCCGGATAATATTATCGGCAACTCCAATTCCATGCGTATGGTTTATCAGAAGATTCAGCAGGTTGCTGCCAGCAATACGACGGTACTGATTCGAGGCGAAACGGGAACCGGCAAGGAACTTGTGGCATCGGCGATTCATTATGCCGGACCAAGGTCAGAGAAGGCATTTGTGAAGGTGAACTGCTCGGCGCTGAATGAAAATGTTCTTGAAAGCGAGTTGTTCGGCCATGAGAAGGGCGCTTTTACCGGGGCCATGCAGACGCGAATCGGCAGGCTGGAAGAGGCCGACGGCGGAACGTTGTTCCTGGATGAAATCGGGGATTTTTCTCCGACCATTCAGGTTAAGCTGCTCCGGGTACTTCAGGAAAAGGAATTTCAGCGAGTCGGGAGCAACACAACCATAAAAACAGATGTACGAATCATCGCGGCGACCAATCGCAACCTGGAGCAACTGGTTCAGCAGAATTTGTTTCGACCGGATTTTTATTATCGGGTCAATGTATTTCCGATTTATCTTCCGCCGCTGCGTGAGCGGAAGGATGACTTGCTGCTTTTGGCGGATCATTTTGTTAAGGTCCTGTCGCATAAACTCGGCAAGAAGATTCGCCGTATCAGTACAACGGCGATCAATATGATGATGACCTATCACTGGCCGGGCAATGTGCGCGAACTGGAAAACTGCATCGAACATGCGATTCTGCTCAGTGATGACGGTGTCATTCACGGGTATCATCTGCCGCCGACGCTGCAGGTCCCCACACAGCAGGATAATGCTCCTCAGGGAACCCTAAAAAGCCGTGTTTCGCTGCTGGAGCGGGATATGATTGTTGATTCGCTCAAACGGCACAGCGGCCGTATCAGCCGTGCGGCACAGGAACTGGGGATTACGGAACGCATGCTGCGCTATAAAATCAAGAAAATGAATATCAATTACGAAAAATAAAGGATCCCTTCTGAATGCTGTCTGTCAAAACGCCGGGATGAATAACCGGCGTTTTTTTATGACAACTATTTCAATGCCGACAGCAGCATGACAAATATTTCCGAACATTCGTAATATGTTCAGCTGCCGCATGTTATGAATGAACAGGAAAGCAGAATGAGTCGGAAGTCGGCTGTTTGTGACAAAAATTTCCGAATGGGCGAATGTCCGGACGGATTGCCATAATCGTTCCGCCCGTTCCGGTCCATTCATCCGTCCTTGTTTTCAGAGGAATATTCGGCATCAGAGAAAAATCAGGAGATGGTTATCCTGTCTTTCCCCTTCGGCACACTGTTTGCATTCATCTGTTTTCAGTGTATGCGTAAACGGATTCAGCAGGATTTATCAGGAGTGTAGTCCATGAGAAAGATTGCGATTTACGGCAAAGGCGGCATTGGGAAATCAACGACAACACAAAATACGGTTGCAGCATTGGCTGAGATGGGCAAGAAGGTTATGGTTGTCGGTTGCGATCCTAAGGCGGATTCGACACGATTGCTGCTGGGCGGTCTGGCTCAGAAAACCGTGCTTGATACATTGCGTGAAGAAGGCGAAGACGTTGATCTGGAGGATATCCGGAGGGTGGGATTCGGCGGAACTCTGTGTGTCGAATCCGGCGGACCTGAGCCGGGTGTGGGATGTGCAGGACGCGGAATCATCACATCCATCAATCTGCTGGAGCAGCTTGGCGCTTATAGGCAAGAGCTGGATTATGTATTTTATGACGTTCTGGGTGACGTGGTCTGCGGTGGTTTTGCCATGCCGATTCGGGAAGGCAAGGCAGAGGAGATATACATTGTGTGTTCCGGTGAAATGATGGCGATGTATGCCGCCAACAATATCTGCAAGGGAATTGTCAAATTTGCCGAAGCCGGCGGCGTGCGGCTTGGCGGATTGATCTGCAACAGCCGAAAAGTGGACAACGAGCGGGAGCTGATTGAGGCATTCGCCAAGAAGCTCGGCACCCAGATGATTCACTTCCTGCCGCGTGACAATGATGTACAGCGTGCGGAGATCAACCGCAAGACGGTGATTGACTGGAATAAGGAAGCCCCTCAGGCCAACGAGTATCGTACCCTGGCCCGCAATATCGATCAGAACAGGATGTTTGTCATTCCGAAGCCGTTGAAGATCGAGGAGCTGGAAAAACTGCTTCTGGATTACGGCCTGCTGAACTGATTCCCTAAAGGGGGGCCTCAAGGATTATTTCGAAGCATGTTCAAATAAAAAACACAATTGCAGTCTATTTATCGGTAACGAAAGGAGCCAGCCCATGATTATGATTCGTGCCATCGTTCGCCCGGAAAAGGTGGATGAAGTAATGTCGGCCCTGATGTACGCGGGGTTTCCGGCCGTCACGAAAATGGATGTTTTCGGCCGCGGCAAGCAGCGGGGCGTCAAGATCGGTGAAATCACGTATGACGAACTGCCGAAGGAGCTTCTGATGATCGTTGTGCCTGACAGTGAAAAGGAATTTGTTATCGAAACGATTATGAAGGCAGCACGTACCGGCTCCAAGGGTGCATTCGGTGACGGGAAGATATTCGTCTCGGCAGTCAGCGAGGTTTATACCGTCAGTTCCGGTCAAAAAGAAGTTTAAAGGACGGCGCATCATGAAAGAAGTAGTGGCAATTATTCGCATGAATAAAATGAATGAGACCAAGCGGGCGCTGGCGGATGCGGGAATTTATTCTTTTACCGCAAAAAAGGTCGCCGGCCGCGGCCGCGGCAAGGTCAGTTCACTTTTGCTCAAAGGGGCTGAAGACGGTTATGATGAAGCCATCAATCAGCTGGAGGCCGGTCCGAAACTGTTCCCCAAACGGCTGCTGATGATTGCGGTGCCTGATTCAAAAGTACCGATGGTTGTCGACACGATCATTGACGTCAACAGGACGGGCAATCCGGGTGATGGAAAAATATTTGTGATGCCTTTGCTGGACGCTATTCGTATTCGAACCGCCGAAAACGGGGATAAAGCCCTGGATGAAATCAACGGAATCAGCATTTCATTATAAACATAGGGAGTACTGCAATGGCCCATTTACCTGACCCATCCAATGTCAAAAAACAGTTAATCCAGAAGTATCCGACCAAGGTAGCACGGAAAAGGTCCCAGCAGATCGTCATCAATGCGGTCGCGGAAGACAAGACGGTGCCGGAAATTTTGGCCAATGTGCGAACCACACCCGGAATTATTACTCAGCGAGGCTGTACCTATGCCGGATGTAAGGGTGTGGTGCTGGGGCCGACACGCGATATCGTCAATATTACCCACGGCCCCATCGGCTGCGGATTTTACTCCTGGCTGACCCGCCGCAATCAGACGCGTCCTGAAGGTCCGGAGGATCACAATTTTATGACCTATTGTTTCTCAACGGACATGCAGGATGATCAGATTATCTTCGGCGGTGAAAAGAAACTTCGTCAGGCCATTCAGGAAGCCTATGATTTATTTCATCCCAAGGCGATCGCCGTTTTTGCGACCTGCCCGGTCGGTCTGATTGGGGATGATATTCACGCGGTCTGCCGTGAGATGAAGGAAAAGCTCGGAATCAATGTCTTTGGATTCAGCTGCGAAGGGTACAAGGGCGTCAGCCAGTCGGCGGGGCACCATATCGCCAATAACCAGCTGTTCAAGCACGTAATCGGACGGGATGATACTGTGGATCCGCACCCGTTTAAGATCAATATGCTGGGGGAATACAACATCGGCGGCGACGCATTTGTGATCGAAGACATTCTCGAGCGATGCGGCATTAAGCTGGTTGCTACATTCAGCGGCAACAGCACTGTCGGCAAGTTTGAAAATGCTCATACCGCGGACCTCAACTGTGTGATGTGTCACAGGTCGATTAACTATGTGGCTGATATGATTGAGAAGAAATATGGTGTGCCGTGGATCAAGGTCAACTTTATCGGTGCTCAATCAACGGCAAAGTCGCTGCGCAAGATTGCAGTCTATTTTGACAATCCGGAGCTGACGGCACGTGTCGAGAAAGTCATTGAAGAAGAAACGAAAGCGGTTGAAGCCGTCCGAAAGGAGGTAAAAAGCCGATGTGAAGGCAAGCTGGCGATGCTGTTTGTCGGCGGCAGCCGGGCACACCATTATCAGGACCTGTTTAGGGAAATCGGCATGAAAACCATCGCGGCGGGGTATGAATTTGCTCATCGTGATGATTATGAAGGCCGCAGGGTGCTGCCGACCATTCAGGTGGATGCCGACAGCCGGAATATCGAAGAGCTGACGGTTGAGCCTGATCCGGAAAAATACCGGCCCCGTCGTACACCTGAACAGCTTAAGGCGCTGAACGAAAAAGGTCTGGAAGTCAAAGGATATGAGGGCATGATGCCGCAGATGGATAATCAGACCCTTGTCATTGATGATATCAGCCAATATGAAACGGAAAAACTGCTGGAGATTTACAAACCAGCGATCTTCTGTGCCGGTATCAAAGAGAAGTTTGGCGTGCAGAAATTCGGGATTCCCTGTCTGCAGCTTCACAGCTACGATTACGGCGGGCCGTTTGCCGGCTTTAAGGGGGCGATCAACTTCTACAAAACCGTGGACCGGATGATCAATACGCAGCTCTGGTCGTACATCAAAGCTCCCTGGCAGGTCAATGGAAAACCGCTTCTGGAAGCCGAACTGGTGAACAGTTAACAATCATCCTGTGCGAGGTTTTTATGCTGTTGCGACACACGACATCAGAAATCAAGGAAAGGTCGGCGCTGACGATTAACCCGGCCAAAACCTGTCAACCCATCGGTGCCATGTATGCTGCCCTGGGAATTCATCGCTGCCTGCCCCACAGTCATGGCTCGCAGGGCTGCTGTGCCTATCATCGCAGCACCCTGACCCGTCACTACAAGGAGCCGGTGATGGCCTCGACCAGCTCTTTTACGGAAGGGTCGGCCGTCTTCGGCGGACAGAGCAACCTGCTGCAGGCGATTCATAATATCTTTTCCATTTACGAACCGGATGTCATTGCGATTCATACAACTTGTCTTTCGGAAACAATCGGTGATGATATACCGCAGATTATTGCCACCGCCCGCGACAAAAAATATATCCCGGACGGCAGGTATGTGATCCATGCCAATACCCCCAGCTATGTCGGCTCACATGTCACCGGTTTTTCCAATATGGTCAAGGGAATGGTGACGTATTTTGCCGAGCCCGGAACGCAGACCAAAACCATCAACATTATTCCCGGCTGGGTGGAACCTTCGGATATGCGGGAAATCAAACGCATCTGTTATATGATGGGAATCGAAATCATTCTGTTTCCGGATACCTCTGATGTTCTGGATTGCCCGCAGACCGGCCGGTTTGAATTTTATCCCAAAGGCGGGACCACCATCGAGGAATTAAAGGCCGCCGGTCGAAGTCGTATGACACTGGCCCTGGGACGGTCCGCTTCGGTTGCCGCGGCACGAGAACTGGATTCCAAATGCAAAGTCGCCTGTGAGGTGATGGAATTGCCGATTGGTCTTCGGGCCACCGACCAGTTTGTCGATACCTTGCGGCGGGTCGCTCGCGTGGAAGTGCCGACCTTGCTTGAAGATGAACGCGGCCGTCTGATGGATATGATGACAGATATGCATCAGTATTTTGCCGGCAGGCGTGTGGCCCTGTGGGGCGATCCGGACCAGCTGGTATCGCTGACGGAATTTCTGGTTGATCTGGATATGCGGCCGGTGTACATCGTGACCGGTACACCCGGCAAAAAGTTCCTATCGCGTATTGAAAAAGCGCTGCGGGGCAAAGTGCCCGAAGCCAAAGTACAGGAAGGACCCTGTTCCGATATGTTTCTGCTGCACCAGTGGATTAAGCAGGAAAAAGTTGACCTGCTGATCGGGAATACCTACGGCAAATACATCAGCCGCGATGAAGACATCCCGCTGCTGCGTTATGGATTCCCGATTCTGGACCGCATCGGCCATTCGTATTTTCCGTCCGTGGGGTATGTCGGGGCCATGCGGCTGCTGGAAAAAATTCTTGGCCTGCTGATGGATCGTCAGGACCGTGACGCGCCGGAAGAAAGTTTCGAACTGGTTATGTAGCTGAAAATGAAATCAACCGGGGGACTATTCCCATGTCAGAGATTCTGGAAAAAAGGAAAAAACAGATTCGCCGCAAGGGAGCCGGCCCGTATGAAATGACCTGTGAAAAACACAGCCTGGCCGGCGCCGTCAGTCAGAGGGCCTGTGTCTTTTGCGGCAGCCGGGTGGTGTTGTACCCCATTGCCGATGCACTTCACCTGATTCACGGACCGGTGGGCTGTGCGGCCTATACCTGGGATATCCGCGGAGCGTTGTCGTCCGGGCCTCAGCTTCATCGAAGGAGTTTCACCACGGACCTGCGGGAACAGGATGTCATCCACGGCGGTGAGAAAAAGTTATATCAGTGCCTTAAAGAGTTGATTGCATATTACCGGCCCAAAGCCGTATTTGTTTACTCCACCTGCATCGTGGGGGTGATCGGCGATGACGTAGAGGCGGTGTGCAGACAAGTCTCCCGCGAAACCGGATTGACGGTTATCTCCGTTGCTTCCGAGGGGTTCAAAGGCACAAAGAAAGACGGGTATCGTGCCGCTTGCCGTGCGTTATCTGAGCTGGTCGGGACCGGGGATATTTCCTCCATCAGTCCGTTCAGTTTAAATATTCTGGGCGATTTTAATATCGCCGGCGAGACCTGGGCCATTCGCGAGTATTACCGGCGCATGGGGATCGAAGTGGTCTCCACGATTACCGGAGACGGTCGGGTGGAGGATATCCGGCGGGCCCACGGGGCACGGCTCAATGTTGTGCAATGCAGCGGTTCGATGGTGCACCTGGCCAGGGAGATGAAAGAAAAATACGGCATTCCGTACATTCATGTTTCCTACTTCGGCCTGCAGGATATGAGCAAAGCCCTCTATGACGTGGCGGAATTCTTTCAGGACGCCGCCGCCATGCAGAAAGCACGCCGTCTGGTGCGGGAGGAAATCGACCGCGTCCTGCCTGAGCTGATGCGAATTCGTACGGATGTTCAGGGGAAAAAAGCCGGCATTTATACCGGCGGGGCCTTTAAGGCGTTTTCCCTGGTGGCTTCCCTGCGGATGCTGGGTATCCGAACGGCCTTTGTTGGTTCCCAGACTGGAAGCCCGGATGATTATAAACGGCTTGAAGAATTTTGCGACCCCGGGACGATTATTGTGGATGACGCCAATACGATGGAATTGGTGCGGTTCTCACAGGAAACAGAAATAGATTTATTGATCGGCGGTGTCAAAGAACGGCCCGTGGCCTACAAGCTGGGTATCGGATTTTGCGACCACAATCACGAACGAAAAATATCCCTGGCCGGTTTTGAAGGCATGCTTCATTTCGCCCAGGAAGTTCATGCGTCCGTAATGAGTCCGGTCTGGAAGCTGATTGACCGGAAAAACATTAATGTCGGGAATGCCTGAAATGTCTTCACAGATGTCAACCATATTTACAGCAACCCGCAATCCCTGCCGGATGTGCACGCCCCTGGGAGCTGTGATGGTGTTCAGCGGTATTGCCGATGCGGTGCCGTTTCTTCACGGGTCGCAGGGATGCAGCACTTATATCCGTCGATACCTGATCGGGCATTTCCGTGAGCCGGTGGATATCGCCTGCTCCAACTTTTCGGAATCGTCGGTGATATTCGGCGGCTGGCAGAACCTTCAGGCAGGAATTCAGACGATCATCGAGCAGTATCATCCGCAGCTGATAGGGATTGCCACAACATGTCTTGCGGAAACAATAGGTGAAGATCTGCCTCAAATGATTCGAAGGCTTCAGAATGAACTGCCGGAAAGCGGCCCAATTCTTGTGTCTGTTTCAACGCCGAGTTATCAGGGTTCTCACACGGACGGTTTTCGCCGTGCTGTCAAAGCCGTAGTGGAAAAACTGGCACAGGACGGCCCGGCAGGCAGGCACATTAATGTGTTCAGCGGAATGATTTCCCCCGAAGACATTCGACACCTGAAAGATATATTTATGGATTTCGGGCTGGACGCAATGATCCTTCCGGATTACAGCGATGCTTTTGACAGCGGGATCTGGAGCCGCTATGAAAAAAATATAGAATCCGGTACAGCCATAGAGTCCATTCGCCGCTGCGGACAGGCACAGGCCTCTATTGAATTCGGTTCCGTCGGAGATGCGTCCGCTTCCGCCGGTGATGCACTTCTGCGCCGATTCGGTACGCCGTTATACGAACTGGCGTTTCCGATCGGTGTCAGGCTGAATGATATATTCTTTGAAAGACTCAGAATGTTGTCCGGCTGTGAGGTCCCGTCTCGTTATGTCGGGCAGAGAAGCCGTCTGATTGATTCGTATGTGGATGCCCATAAATACGTCTTCGGCAAAAAAACCGTGCTTTACGGACCGGCCGACTGGGTGGCGGCCCTGGCGGTTTTCCTCGATGAAATCGGAATGATACCTGTTTTGTGTGCGGCTGCGGACTGCACGGGCAAGCTAAAAGAGTATCTTGCGGAACATCTAGGGCCTGACAAGGCGGAACGGATAGCCGTCATTGAAGATACGGATTTTGCTTCCATCGAGGAAAAGGCTGCCGCTCTCAGGCCGGATATCCTTATCGGGGACAGCAACGGCTACAAAATATCCCGAAATCTCAGGGTTCCCCTGGTGCGGCTGGGGCTGCCGATTCATGACCGGATCGGTGCTTCACGCATTACAGCCTTGGGTTACCGGGGAACCCAGCAGTTATTTGATCGGATTGTCAACGCGCTGCTGGAAACTCAACAGGACAATTCGCCTGTAGGATATACCCGTTTATGATCCATGAATCGAAAGAAATGAGGTGGTATTGTGATACCGGACAGGACTCAGCATCCATGCTTTAACGAGAGAGCCAAACTGCAATTCGGCAGGATTCATCTGCCGGTAGCTCCCCAGTGCAATATCCAGTGCAATTTCTGCAACCGCAAGTATGACTGCGTCAATGACAACCGTCCCGGTGTGACCAGCGCTGTTCTGACACCCGCCCAGGCGGTGACTTATCTGCATAAAATGGTGAAGATGATGCCGAATCTTTCCGTAGTGGGTATTGCCGGTCCGGGTGACCCCTTTGCCGACCCCGACCGGACGATGGAAACCCTGCGCCGGGTTCGTGCGGATTTTCCTTCGATGCTTTTGTGTGTTGCATCCAACGGCCTGAATGTCGCTCCTTACGTGGATGAGATGGTCAATCTGAATGTGACGCATCTGACAATGACGGTTAATGCCGTGGATCCCGAAATCGGTCAGGCGATTTATGCCTGGGTGCGCGACGGCAAAAAGATTTACCGGGGACGCGCCGGTGCGGAAGTGCTGCTGTCACGCCAGATGGAATCGCTGCGTTTGTGCAGACAGCGCGGCCTGACAATCAAGATTAACTCGATTGTAATTCCCGGCATCAATGAGCATCACATTGCGGAGATTGCCAGGGTTGTTGCACAGGAGGGAGCGGACCTGTTCAACTGTATCGGAATATGTCCTACGTCCGAGACTCCCTTTGAAACCATTCTTCCGCCGGGCAAAGAAGAAATCGAACATTTACGCCGTCAGGCAGAACAGCATCTGCCGCAGATGCGGCACTGTACCCGCTGTCGGGCGGATGCGGTCGGCTGCCTGGGCGATGGGGTGAATATGCAGGCGGTTGAAATCATGCGTCAGATCGTCCGTGGTTCGGAACCTGCCGGCGACCGTCCTTTTGCAGCCGTTGCCAGCATGGAAGGGTATCTGATTAATCAGCACCTGGGCCGTGCGATGGACATGTATATTTACGGATACGAAAATAACCGACTGAAATTCATTGAAACCCGAACAGCTCCTCCAGCCGGCGAGGGGGACCTGCGATGGAAAAAACTGGCGGGTGTGCTCAGGGATTGTCAGGCTCTCTTTGCCTGTCAGGCAGGCCCCTCGCCGGTGAAAATCTTGGAGCAGTACGGTATCAGGATCATTCAGGCGGAAGGGCTTATCGAACAGGTATTGACGGATTTCTTTGAAGGCAGGCCTGTGATTTCTGCTCCCAAATCCTCGGCCTGTCAGTCGGGATGTGCAAAAGAAAAATCCGGCGAAGGCTGCGGTTGTTCAGTTTAACTTTTATGTCAGGAGAATCCATTATGAAAAAGCCGAAACTGCATATTTTAATCTGCAATAGTTTTCGTCTCAGCGGCCAGCCGCAGGGGGTCTGCAGCAGGAAAAACGCCCCGGCTCTTCTGCAGTATATCGAAGAAGGCCTCCTTGATCGCGGTCTGGATGCCATGGTGTCCAGCACCGGATGTCTGAAAGTCTGTGACCGCGGTCCCGCCATGGTAGTCTATCCGCAGGGATGGTGGTACGGCGAATTATCGGAAGAGCGGATTGATGAAATTCTCGATGCGCTGCAGGAAGGCAGACCTGTCGAAGAGTATTTACTTTGTTAACAGGCGGGAGTTTTATGAATTACGGCAATGAGTCTAATCACACTGTGGACATTGTCGATACGACGCTGCGGGACGGCGAGCAAGCCGCAGGAGTTGTTTTCCGTGCAGAAGAGAAAATTGCCATAGCCGCTCAGCTGGCCGCAATAGGGGTGAGGGAACTGGAAATCGGCGTGGCGGCGGCAGATGGTCCCGACCAGGAGGCAATTCAGGAGATGTTGCGTCTTGGTTTGGCACCGCGGGTGACGGTCTGGTGTCGGGCTGATGAAGCGGATTTGCATTGCGCCCGGCGGATGGGGGCAAGAGCCGTTCATCTGTCATTTCCGGCTTCGGAAATTCTGATAAAGGCTCATTGCAAGGACAAATTCTGGGTTATGGATAGAATTCGCTCGCTGATCCCGTATGCCAATCAGAACTTTGAATATGTTTCCGTCGGACTGCAGGACGCGTCGCGGGCTGAGCTGACATTTATCTATCAGTTATGCCGCATGCTGGAAGGACTCGGCATTCATCGCGTCCGTCTGGCTGATACGGTCGGAGTCTGGGATCCATTCCTGACCTATGAAACCATCAGCCGGATTCACAGTCAATTCCCGCAACTGCCGTTGGGATTTCATGCCCATAACGACTTGGGGATGGCCACAGCTAATACCGTGGCGGCGATTCGTGCCGGCGCATCCAGTGTGGATGTCACAGTCAACGGCCTGGGAGAACGGGCCGGCAATGCGGCTTTGGAAGAAGTGGTTATGGCCTGCCGGATAATTTTGCGGTTCGACGTTGGAATTGATACAAGCCGTTTGACGGAATTGTCGCAATGGATCGGAGACCTGTCAGACCGGCCGGTGCCGTTTCAGAAACCCATTACCGGAAAAGGTGTTTTTCTGCATGAATCCGGGATTCATGTTCATGCGATGATTCATGATTGCCGCAGCTATGAACCCTTTATGCCTGAATCCATAGGACGGCCGCGTGAGGATTACGTCATCGGAAAACATTCGGGCAGAACCGCATTACGAACGATGATGAACCGCTGGGGGTTGTCCGGTAACAATCTGGCTGACAACCGTCTGATGACCCTGATTCGTCAGGCGGCCATTGCTCATAAACGCGCTCTGACAAAAGAAGAGGTGGAAAACTTATGTCATCAATTGGATATACCGTGAAAAACAAACATCCAGTCTTGATATTTCTGATTTCCACAGCAGCTGCCGCTTTTGTTATGCGGATCATGTCTGATGCGAATCAGAAACCGCAGGTGCCTGAATCAAAACCGATATTTGTTTTTGCTGCTTCCGGGACCGCAGCTGCCGTGCAGAGAATTGCCGCACTTTACTCGCAGGAAAATCATGTGCAGATTCAGTTAAATCTGGCTTCCTCGGCCGTTCTGGCAAGGCAGATAGAGGCAGGAGCGGACTGGGATGTTTTTATTTCCGCCAATCGGCAATGGATGGATTATGTGATTGAACGCAAATCGCTGAAAGCGGCTGAGGTCGTTAAAGTGCTCAAAGACAGATTGGCTCTGATTGTGCCGGCCGACAGCGGGAATATGCCTTTTGCAGCGGGCAATCCGTCTTTTGCGCAGCATTTTCAGGGACTTCTGGCAATCGGGGATCCGGTGACGGTGCCGGCAGGTGTCTATGCCAAACAGGCCTTGGAAAAAATGGGCTGGTGGCAGTCCCTGAGCAGTAGAATGGTTCTGACGGTGGATACGGCGGCGATCCTGCGTTATGTCGAAACAAAGCAATGCCAGGCGGGGATTGTGTATCTGTCCAGTGCAAAAATGTCGTCCAGGGTTCTGTGTGTATCTGTATTCGATGAAAGTCTTCATGACCCTATATATTTTTTTGCGACAGCCAATGTTTCTTCAGAACGGGGCCGGTTGTTTCTGCAGTATTTAACCACATCAGCCAGGGCTGCAGAAATATTTACTGCCTGTGGTTTTCAGCCGGTGAAGGAGTGAATCATTATGTTGGATGCGGTCTGGATATCTTTAAAAGTGGCATCTGTATCGATGCTGGTCATTCTTGTTCCGGGAATTGCTCTGGGATGGCTGCTTGCCCGGCGTCGTTTTGCCGGACAGTCTGTTCTGCATTCTTTGCTGTATCTGCCGATGGTCATTCCCCCGGTGGTGACGGGCTATCTGACGCTGCTGGTATTCGGCAGACAGGGGTGGATCGGCAAATGGCTGGACCGATTCTGGGGAATTTCACTTGCTTTTGACTGGACCGGGGCGGTTTTGGTTTCCTCTATTGTGAGTCTGCCTTTGCTGGTTAGATCGGTGAAACTGTCTGTAGAGATGATTGATCGGCGATTGAATGATGCTTCGGCGGTTCTGGGGGCAACGCCGGTTCGGACTTTTTGTACTATTACGCTTCCTTTGGCCGGCCCCGGCATTTTCGCAGGCCTGATTCTGGCCTTTGCCCGAAGTCTCGGCGAGTTCGGGGCTACTGTCATATTTGCAGGCAATATCCCCGGAAAAACACAAACGATAGCCCTGGCGGTCTATTCGATGATTCAGACGCCAGGCGGCGATCGTGCCGCGATGCAGTTGGCGGCAATCTCCGTGATTTTGGCCGTACTGACCGTGATTGCTTCTGATTATCTGGAGCGAAAGATGCGGGCGGCAGGAGTCCGATCATGACTCTGAATGTGCAAATTCAATCAGCACGGGGCCGTTTTACGCTGGATGTCAAAATGCAGTTTCGTCCGGGGATTACGGCTCTGTTTGGTCCTTCCGGTGCCGGAAAAACCACGCTGCTCCACTGTATCGCCGGACTGATTCGGCCCGACAGCGGGGTCATTACACTGAATGGAGAACCGCTGTTTGATTCTCAACGGAAAATTCATATTCCCCCGTATCATCGTCGTATCGGGATCGTATTTCAGGATTGTCTTCTTTTTCCGCATCTTTCAGTCCGCGGCAATCTCGAATATGGACAAACGGGCGATAAGCGTACCCGTAAACAGCAGTTTGAAAAAATTACAGCCCTGCTGGAAATCGAATCCCTGCTGGACCGCGGTGTAAGTTGTCTTTCAGGCGGCGAGAAAAAACGTGTCGCACTGTCCCGGGCGATTCTCGCCAACCCCCGATGGCTTTTGCTGGATGAGCCGTTCAACGGCCTGGACCAGTCTCTCAAAGACCAGATTATGATGTATCTGAGCAGACTTTATGAGGCAACATCTGTGCCGATGATTTTAGTCAGCCACTGTTTAGACGAAATTATTGAATTGGCCGATGAAGTCGTTTTTATGGAAAAGGGACGTTCAATTGCGAAGGGAACGCTGGATGCGGGCAAAACGGGATGCTTCTGTCAGTCTCAGGATCCGAGTGACCTGCGGGAAATCAAACATTGGCTGATCAGGAATCATTCTCTGCGACTGGAGCCCTATCGCAGCCGAATACGAGTCATATAAATCAAGAGACCCCATCGCTTCAGTTGAATCATCATAAAGGTTTCCGGCCTTAAAACTTCTATTTCTCTTTAAACCGTGCAGAAGCGTACTTCGGGAAGTCTTTTTTTATTCGGATTTCGGGTTTTTGCTGATTCCTCGTTTCCCTCTGCACCTGGCTCCCTCGGTTTTTAATAGCCGATAACGGCGATCCCTAATTGGTCGGCCAGCGCGAGGGTTTCGGGTTTATCCAAGATGAGTACTTTTCCCTTTTCGACGACAAGGCAGGCGGCTCGATTTCGATGGAGGGCCTCGATGGTGTCTTTGCCGACGCAGGGGACGTCAAACCGCATATCCTGCTGGGGTTTGGCGGCTTTCAGGAGGGTCCAGCCGCCTTTTTTGCACAATTGGCCGGCCCGCTCAATCATAGCCGCGGTGCCTTCGATGGCCTCGACAGCGATGATTTCCCGTTCGCGGACGGCGATGGCCTGGCCGATATCGAGACGTCCGAGTTCTTTGACCAGCGGCCAGCCGAATTGGATATCCTCCCAGACGGAATCGGACGGTCGGCAGCGGGTCATTAATCCTTCCGAAGCCATATGTTCCTGACAGTACATAGTCGAATCCTCCAGAATGATTCCGGCTGAGGCGAATTCGTCGGCGATGGCCTGCAGAACGGTATCGTTTCGTTTGTCTTTGCCCCGCAGCCGGACATACCAGATGCGAAGAGCCCGCCAATCAGGCAGATATTTCAGGATGCGAAACGGCGTGAATATTTTGGCTTTTTCCACCCGGCCGACCATGATGGTTTGGCGGACGCCGTGTTTTCGGAGCTTTCGAAGCCATCCGCCCGGACGCGCAATCGCCCCCCAAAAAAAGATGTCCGCGTGTTCTGCCAGCGAAGGTTCTGCATTATCCGCCAGTCCTACGCAGACAACCTTTCGTCCGGCTTTGCGGGCGCCGTCAGCTACCAAAAAGGGGAATCGTCCCTGGCCGGCAATGAGACCTAATGGTTCAGGGGGTTGTCTGTCCATTTTCTTTTGTTAGGTCGTCCAATCGGCGTTCGAGTTCCTTCAGTTTTTTTCGCATCTCCGGCAGAAACTCAATCAGGGCGTAAGCCCGTTTTGCCTTGGCCACATCGATAGCCGGTGTGCCCCCGACGGTTGCTTCATCCGGCACATCATTGATGACACCGGCTTTGGCGGCGATTTTGACCATATTGCCGACCCGAATATGGCCGACTACGCCGACTTGACCGCCCATTACGACGTGATGGCCGATGACGGCCGAGCCGGCGATGCCCACCTGCGGCACCAGCAGACAGCAGGGGCCGATTTTGGTACCGTGGCCGATGGCGACGAGGTCGCCGATTTTGCTGCCTTCACCGATGACGGTGTTGTCCAGCGTGCCTCGTTCGATGGCGCATCCGGCGCCGATTTCCACATCATCTTCCAGAATGACCCGACCGATTTGCGGGATTTTATGATGCTGGCCTTTGTGGGTTGCAAAACCGAACCCGTCCTGGCCGATGGACGAATTGGACTGAACGATGACCCGGTTTCCGATAAGGGTGCCGTCATAGATAACGGCGTTCGGGTAGAAGATGCAGTCATCGCCGATTTGGACCTTCGGGCCGATAAAGACGCCGGGGTAAAAATAGCAGTTTTTGCCGATTTTCACATCATCACAGATTGTCACACCGCGGCTGACCTGACAGTCCGGACCGAGCTGGGCGGTCGGGGCAATAGAGGCCTGCGGGCTTATCCCGACTTTGGGATGTTCCCGGTGCCCGTGAAGCAGCACGACAATCTGCATAAAGGCATAATAGGGGTCATCGACAATCAGCTGAGCGGCGGTGCACTCCATCTCCTTTTGAACAATGACGGCACTGGCTTTGGTTTTTTTGACCAGCGGTTCGTATTTTGGATTGCTCAAAAAAGTAATCTCGCCGCAACCGGCTTTATCGAGAGTCGAAGCCTCCCGAATTAAGATATTCGGGTCTCCGACCAGCCGCCCGCCTACATATTCGGCTAATTCCTGCAGTGTTTTTGTCTTCATATCGTTCTCGTTTTTTCCTTTTTCAAATGACGTGCCATTATAGGCAAAGAATCCCTCTCGTCAAATCAAAGTATTTCCTGCAGCATTGTCAGGGCCTGATGGACGCTCGGTTCCGAAAATTGCCGAAAGAGAGCTTGCTCGAGTCGTAAAATACGCACTTTTGGACCAACGGGGGCAAATTTATCCGGGTCCGTCGGGCCGAACACCGCCAGGGTTGGCTTGGCCAGAGCAGCAGCCAGGTGGGTGATCCCACTGTCGTTTCCGACGTAGCCGTCCGAACAGGCAAGAACCTGGAGAAGCTGAGTGAGCGATAACTCCGAAAAGCATGGATATTGCTGAAAGGCCCGGAGGGTTCTCACCGAAAACCGCTCTCTTTCGGCCGGGCCGAGAAGGAAAATGACCTCGTATTGTTCCTGCCGGAGCATCTGAGCCAGATGCACGAAGTTTTCAGAGGCCCAGCACTTTATCTGTCCGCCGCTGCCGGGATGAATCAATACAATCGAACGGTCGGGGTTGATTCCCAGCTGCTGGATTTGTTCCCGGCCGGCTGAAAAATCCGTTGGATGGGGTTCAAGGAGCGGAGAGGGGGGCTGCCAGTTGTCCAGGGAAATCTGATTATCCGCCGCTATCTCTTCCAAATAAAACCGCCCGATGGGACCCTTGTAAGATTCTTTATCCGGCGGCAGCACCAAAACCTGAGCGGACTGGCTGCAATGGACTGTAAACAGCAGGTTTTGCTCAAAATCAGGGTTTTCATGCCCTAAAAAACTGACGACTTGTTCATATCCGGCAAAGGAGTACACCAGCGGGTCGTGCTCCTGAACTTCGAAAGACTCTGTTTTCTGGAAAAGCCGATGGAGTGGGATGGACTCGAGGGAGCGAATCCGGTCCACAGCGGAACGGCCCGGATAAAATTCAATGTACTCCGTATGGCCGATCCAATCCACCTGTTCGATTCCCAGTCGCTGCTTCATCAGAGAGGCGGTCGGCAGGGCCAGGAGGCAGTCCCCGATGGCTCCCGGATGAAGAATCAGTCCTTTTCGATAGGTTTGTTTGCCGAATATGGATTCCATTATTCCCTCATGACCTGTCCAATCCATCCGCCGCCGGCCACCTGAAAAGTGGGTTCTGCAGGCAGATAAAACACAGCCGCCTGCCCCGGTGTGACGGCGGATACCGGCTCATCAAAAAGCACCTCTGCCGTATCAGCAGAAAGGGGGGTTACCGCGGCCCAGGCGCCGCTGTGATTATACCGTATTTTGACCAGGGAGCGAAAGGGTTGCGCCGGAGGTTCGATAAGCCAGTTGACCTGTTCGGCCAGCAGCCGGCGGCTGTACAAATCTTCGCGGCCGCCCAGAACGACCGTATGGGTCGGGGCCTCGATGCGGACGACATATGCCGGTTTGCCCAAGGCAATGCGAAGCCCCCGCCGCTGCCCGATGGTAAAGCGGTAAATGCCCTCGTGCTGTCCGAGCAGCCGGCCGGATGTATCGACAATCGGCCCCGGCTGGAATGCCTTGGGCCGGCGATGCAGCAGGACAGAGGCATAATCATTGTCCGGAATAAAGCAGATTTCCTGCGAATCCTCTTTGCTGTGGGTGTGCAGGCCGAATCGCTGGGCCGTCCGGCGGGTGTCCTCTTTGCTGACCTGCTCGGCCATCGGCAGGAGGATTTTCGAGAGCATTTCCCGTCGAATCATCGAGAGAACATACGATTGGTCTTTGGCGGTGTTGGAGGCCTGGTAGAGTCCATATTGTCCGTTTTGGCAAAGGATACGTGCGTAATGGCCGGTGGCCAGAAAGTCCGCCCCGTGCTCGCGGGCGAAGTCCCACAGGAGACCGAATTTGATGATTCGGTTGCACAAAACGCAGGGATTCGGGGTTTTGCCCTCCAGATAAGTATCACAGAAATAATCGAGGATTTGCTCAAAACGAGGCCGAAGGTCCAGCACATAAAAAGGCATTCCCAGCTGCCGGCAGACTTTTTCGGCGTCTTCCATGGCCGCCTGAAACCGGTCATGGGTGATCATAAAGACACCGGCACACTCATAGCCCTGCCGGCAAAGCAGGGCAGCGGCGGCAGAACTGTCCACTCCTCCGCTGACGGCTGCAAAAACACGCCTGGACGTCATTCACTTCCTACTCTTCTTTCTCTTTCTTTCTGAAGAGTCCCTGGACAGCTTCCCCGACTCCTTTTCCGAGGTCTTTGCCTTCTTTGAGCAGCGTTTGTCCGGTCTCAAGGACCTGTCTTCCGGTTTCTTTGAGTGCATCATTGAGCGGGTTGAGCAAGTCGGTCGGAAGGAGGTCTTTGCCCTGTTGGGCGATACCGGCGGCGATGGCGGTCAGGACCTTAGCGGTCAACTCTCCGACATTTACTTTCCCGTCCTTGCCTACATCCGTCATGTGAATCGGAGCCAGTTTGAGCGTAATCGTATCGGCCTTGCCGGGCACCGGAAGCAGTTTGACCTTGACAGAAACCTCCTCCAGCAGAAGGTCCTTGATGAGCAGATTTTTGCCGGCTTGCTTTTCCTCCGGTTTGGATTCGGTTTTCGGCAGGTTATTCAGGATTTGCTGAAGATTGTTTGTCAGGCCCTTCTGCTCAATGACCACCTCGACCTTTTGGAGATGGATTTGTTCAATCTGAACCGTGTCGCTGAACAGACTGCCGGTATTCAGACGAATGTGCCCAAACCCCATCGTCAACAGATGCGGATGTTCGTATCCGTCGGGGTTGCTGATTTGCAGGGCCGCCATTTCCAGTTTTCCCTGCCAGGGCGCCAGCGAGACAGACTGCACAGTGACCGGCACCTTCAGAACAGCCGAGCCGGCTGTCTGAACAGCGGCCTTCAGAGCCATCCCTCCGAACATCTTCAAAAGAAGCGAAAGCACGGCGACCAGGGCAATCAGTACCAGCAGGACGGTCCAAATCAGATTTTTCTTTTTTTCAGCCATACGTTCTCCTTATTTTAAGAGTTCCTCCTCGACATTCCAGCCGAGCGAGCGGGCAATCTGAGCGTGTTTCCGGGAGGCGGGTTTGTTGTTGAGATAATAGTAGCAGACAGCCAGACCGTGGTGCGCCGCGGCGTAGTTGGGATCGAGCTGAACGGCCTGCTGATAACTCGAAAGGGCTTTTTCGTATTTTTTCTGCCGCAGAAAGGCCACAGCCAGATTGTAATAAAGGCCCGGGGCGGGATTGATTTGAACGGCTTTCTGATAGGCGGCAACGGCTTCGTCGATTTGGCCGGCATCCAGCAGGGTGTTGCCGAGATTCTGAAGAGCCGCCGTATTTTGCGGGTCGCGGGCCAGGACCTGCCGATAGGCCTGGGCGGCCTGGTCATAGCGTTTTTCCTTGTAATAAGCGTCGGCCAGTCCAAACCAGGCATAAAGCGTCAGGGCATCTTCTTTTTGGACAGCGGCGGTAAACTCTTCAATCGCCCAATCCGTTCGGTTCATTTCCAGATAGACATTGCCCAGTTCGATGCGTGCCGCTGTCAGGGTGGGATTATAGTACAGGGCTTTGGCGAGCATTTCCTGTGCGGCGGGAAGATTTTTTAATTCAAAATGCAGCCGCCCGAGAGCCAAATAATTTTCCGCTTCCTGCGGGGCTGTCCCGACAGCGATACGCAAATGCTCGAAGGCCTTCTCAGTTAATCCCTGTCGGCGATAAACATGGGCCAGATTGCGATGGGCATCCGTCAGCGAGGGGTCAAAATCCAGAGCTTTCAGATAACACTGAGCCGCCTGCGGAAGGTCATTTTGCTGAAGATAGGCGTTTCCGAGATTGTTCAGCGTCTTAGAGTCGTCCGGAAGGAATCTCAGGGCCTGCCGATATTCCTGAATTGCCTGTTCGATTTGGCCTTTCTGCAGGTAGATATTTCCGAGATTGGTGCGGGCTTCGGCCAGGGTCGGATTGATTTGAACCGCCCGGGCTAATTCGATAAAGGCCTGCTCAATTTGGCCGACCGTTTTGTAGCTGTTGCCCAGATTGTTAAAGAAGCAGCCGAGGGTCTGCCGCTTGTCGAGGTTGACCATATAAAGAGGGTGCCCGGCCGGCGGCTTGAAGGTATCTCGGTAATATGCATCGTCTGCTGTGCCGCCGCCGGCGGTTGTTTCGATATTGAGACGGATTTTGCCGTCGTCATACCGGACAAAAAAATGGCCGGGTACAACGACTCCGTAAAGCGGCAGACCAAGACGTTCTCCGACAGCCAGATATAAAACCGACAGACTGAGGCAATAGCCGCGTTTTTGGTCAAGCACCGTATGGAGGAATAAATCGTCAGGATTGTCGGCGGTTTTTACGCTTTGAAACCGCTGTTCTTCAAACAAATATCGGTTGATTTCCGCCACGGCCCGGGCGTCGAGCGGGATTTTCTTTTCATCAAGCCGCCGCCGGATTTCTTCAGCCATCGAATCGATTTTTCTGCGGTAGGTGTGGAGGGTTTTGTTGGTTCCCCAGTTCCGGGAGATTATCAGGGCGGCGGTTCCGAGGTCAATCTGGTCCGCCGGCAGCCGCAGGACCCCCTCGACCGTGTGAACCCGCAGCCCCTGAAGCTGCGAATTGGCCAACTCCGCCGATGCGGTTGGGCAGTACACCCCCGGGAAAACCAGCGCGACTGTGAGAAGCCAGGCCGTTTTATTCATAGGTCTGATTATCCTCTTTCAGGGTCCGAAGAATCTGTTCAGGAGTTATCCGGTCTATCCGGAGGATTTTGACCGGGGATGCCGCACCGGCGGCAATTGTAATCTGATTTTTTCGAATCCCAAGAACCCCGCTGAGAAACTCCAGCAGCATCCGGTTGGCTTTTCCGTCTTCCGGCGGGGCGGCAATTTTGACCTTCAGAGCCCCCCCGAGGGTGCCTGCAATCGAAGTGCGGCTGCTCCCGGGGACCGCTTTTACGGCGAACTGAACACCCGTATCGGTTTTCTCTATCTTCAGCGAGGAGGGATTCATGGATTTTCACGGTATTTTTTGCCGATGGAAAACTGAATATACCGTTCAATCTGGTCGGCCAGAACATTCAGCGTACTGCAGTCAAAATCCATATATTGGTCCTGGAGCCATTGGCCGTTCAGCATTTTTTTGAAAAACTTGACCCGGATGAAGGTTTTTTCGTTTTCCGGAGAGCCCATCGGGCGTTTTTTCTGCTCCCACATTTCGACTTTCCATTCGTCGCTTACCAGAACCAGACAGGAACCGGTGTGAACAGCGGTCGGGAAAAAATCATAAAGCGCGTTTAAAATATCCATACGTTAATCGGTCCGCAAATCCCTGATACCTATCGCCTGCAAAGCAGCCATTATAGCGATGAAGCCGGTTTACCGCAAGGCGCCGGTCAGGTCGGCAATGTGAGAAATGCGATGGGCTCTGCAGTAGGTTTCAAGTCCCTGACGGATACGGACGGCCGCATCGGGCTGGATAAAGGTGGCGGTTCCTACGGCGACAGCCGATGCACCGGCCAAAAGGAACTCGACGGCATCGGAGGCCGTTCGGATTCCGCCCATTCCGAGAAGAGGAATGCCGGCGGGGCGGGCGGCTTCCGTATAGACCTTGTGAACCAGGTAGACGGCGATCGGTTTGACGGCCGGACCGCTCAAACCGCCGGTTCGGTTGGCCAGGACCGGTTTTCTCGTTTCGATATCAATCACCATCGCTGTAAAGGTATTCACCAGACTTAAGGCGTCCGCTCCGCCCTGTATAGCGGCCCGGGCCGCAGCGGAAATATCCGTAACGGTGGGGGTCAGTTTGACCATCAGGGGTTTGACGCCGGCAGCCTTTTTGGCCTGACGGGTGATTTCTTCAATCAGCTTCGGGTCGGTGCCGAAGGTAATCCCGCCTTGTTTGACATTCGGGCAGCTGATGTTCAGTTCGAAACCATCAACGGCTTCCAGAGGGGCCAGCCGCTCAATCACGGCAAGGTATTCTTCCACCGTTCGGCCTGCTACATTGACAAAAACAGCGGTCGGAAGGGACGCAAGAAGCGGGATTTTTTCCCGAATAAAGGCCTCCAGTCCGATATTGGCCAGACCGATGGCATTCAGCATCCCGGAATCGGTTTCTACGATTCTTGGGGTTGGGTTGCCCGGGCGGGGATGCAGCGTAATGCTTTTGGTGACCAGGCCGCCGAGGCTTTTCAGGTCGAAAAAGTCTGCCAGCTCATCGGCATAGCCGCAGGTGCCGGAAGCCAGAAAAATCGGATTGGCCAATCGGAGACCGGCAAAATTTGTCGACATATTCGGGCAATTATCCGTCATTGTCCTTCCCCAAAAATCACAGTGCGGCTGTCAAAGACCGGACCATCCTTGCAGCAGAGCTGATAGATTGGACTTTCCGGCTTATCCGTTCGAATCCGAACGGCGCAGCTCTGGCAAAGTCCGATGCCGCAGGCCATCATCCGCTCCATGCTCACCTGACAAAGAATTCGAGTTCGGAAAGCGATTTCCGCACAAGCTGCCAGCATCGGCTCCGGCCCGCAGGCGTAAATGACGGTTTGTTCAGGGTTCGGTTTTTGCTTTTCAATCCATTCTTTCAGCAGTTCTGTGACAAATCCTTTGCGTCCGACAGAGCCGTCGTCAGTGGCCAGATGAACCGGGATGTTCAGCCGCTCAAATTCCTCCACCGTCGCGCCGGTTATGTTGCCGATTTTCAGTTCGAAAGGCATGTAGTCTATGGAACGGGCCCCCGCAAAAGCCGTTACGGCCGTATGGGGATAACTTTTTCTCAGGAAAGAGGCCAAATGGAGTATCGGAGGGGCTCCCATTCCGCCCGTTACAAGAAGGGCATTTTTCATTGTTTCTGGATACCAAAAGCCGTTTCCGAGAGGACCGATCAGAGAAATGCAATCGCCGGGTTTGAGGGAGGTCATGCGGACCGTAGCGGGTCCCAGGACACAGTAGATCACCTCGAGGCAAACATAAGTGCCTTGCTCAGAGTAACTTGTAAAGATGTCAGAGAAGCTGAAAGGCCTCCGAAGAAGGATGGTTCTTTCGGCACGGTCCCGAAGAGTTTCTTCGATGGCTTCCGCCGGCGGCAAAGACAGATGGGACAAATCAAACTGAGCAAATTGTCCAGGCAGAGCCTTTGAAAATAAACGGCTTCCTTCGGGGTCCAGTTTCAGCAGAAGCTTCCAAAAACGGGGTCGAATCGGCTCGTTGGCTGTCACCAACGCCTGTACGAGTGCTTTGGAGCCGGGCTTGTGTTCTGATTTCATAAGCGGCTATGATACAACGGCTTAAGATTTTGTCAAAAAAAAGCTTCCGGAATATTCATCCACAGATACTCCGGAAGCCCGCCACGGCAAAGAAAACCGCTATTTTCAAACGTTTCCGTTTCGTTTTCGAAACTGTGCTCACTATACCGGGGACCGGCCGGATTGTCAATCGCCTAAAAAAAATAAATCTTACCATGTAAAAGGATATGTCATATCTGATAACAGATATATTAATGCCTCTTGATACGGGGATTTTTTTCATTTTTTTGTATTCATAATTCCTTTTTGTTGTTATACTTACTTGGAGAAGAAAGGAGAGGATTTCGAATGGCTGACCAACAAAAAGGGGGTTTGGTGCCGTGAGAAAAAAGCCGATTATTTTGGTTGCAGAAGGGGATGACAATCACTTTGCCTGTTTCCGGAAAAACCTGCAGCGGATGCAGTTTGAGGTCCTCCGCTTTTCGGACGGGCCCGGTCTTCTGGCTGCCTTAGACCAGTATCAGAATGCCGAAACGGTGCTCAGCAGACCCTGTCTGCTGTTTTTGGACCTCCAGCTTCCGGAAGCAGACAGTTTGGAGGTTCTGGAGACCATCAAATCTTCTCCGCTGCTGAAAAAACTTCCTGTTGTCATTCTGCTCGGGGGCGAGGATGAACAGGTCGTGGAAGAGTGCTATCGCCGCGGATGTGCTTTTTGTCTGAGAAAACCGGTTCTTCCGGACCGCCTGGAAGAGGTTGTCCGGCATGTTTCAGACTTTTTGTCAGTGGTCGAGCTGCCGGAACTGGCGGTCCTCAACTTGACGGGGGTACAATGATGAACCAGTCGGGACCCATAATTCTTATTGCGGAAGATGATTTCGGGCATTTTGCACTGATTCAGAAAAACCTTCGCCGCAGCTGTGTTTTAAAGGAGATTATTCATTTCCGCAACGGCGAGGAGCTGCTGGGGTATCTGTTTCATCAGGGGCCAAACCGCCTGGAGAACGAACGGTATCTGATTCTGATGGACATTCGGCTGCCGGGAAAGAACGGCATTGAGGTTCTCCGAAGCATCAAGGAAGACCCCACGCTGTACGCGATTCCTGTTTTTATGCTGACCACGTCCTCCAATCCGGCGGATATTGAGCGGAGTTATGAACTGGGCTGTGCGGCCTATATGAACAAGCCGGGCAGCTACAGCGAATTCGTCAAGTCGGTGGATTCACTGGGGCGGATGATTTCCCTGTCGGAGTTTGACTGGCCGCCTCTGCGGTACTCCTCCTTTTTGTCTCATTAAAAACCGGACTTTGCCGCGGAAAGCGGGCTTGATTTTGCCGTTTTTTTCTGGTAAATACCCATTCCCTATGAAGAAAAAATGGATGACAATCTTTTCGCTGCTGCTGTCGGCTTTTCCGGTTTTCGGGGCCTCAAAAAAAGAAACTCCGTCCGTATCGGAGCTGATTCGAAGCATCAATCCGGCCAAAGAAAAGATTGCTGTCACGGCCGTGCGGGCCGATACAGGGCAGCTTCTTTTTTCGCACCAGAGCAAACAGCCCATGATTCCCGCTTCAAATATGAAACTGATTGTCTCGGCGGCGGCCCTTCATTATTTGGGACCGAACTATGCGTTTGAAACCCGCGTGGGACTGCTGGACGGAAATCTGGTTGTGATCGGGGGCGGAGACCCGCTGTTGGGAGAACCGGGACTGCACGGCCCGAAAGCGGATTCCATTTTTGAGCAGATTGCACAGGACCTGCTGGACCGCGAAATAAAGGTTCTGGATGATGTCATTCTGGATGATACGTTTTTTGACAGCAATCGGGTTCATCCGCAGTGGCCGGCGGACCAGCTGAATCGGTGGTATGCCTGCGAAGTGTCCGGTCTGAATTTTCATCGAAACTGCATCCGGATGAACGTCCGAAGGGGAAGCGGCGGGGCGATCATTGATATCGAGCCGTCAACTCAATATGTGAAAATCGTCAATCAGGTGAAACTGGTTTCCTCCGGTTCCAGTGCGGTCGGCGCCTATCGAAACAGAATCCCCAATGTTCTGACGGTTCGCGGCAATCTCAATCAAAGTGCCGGATTTGATGTGGCCATCGAGAATCCCGCCGGGTTCTTCGGGACGCTTTTGACCGAAAAACTGGCCCAAAAAGGGATTGAAGTTCGGGGAAAACTGATTCAGAAGTATGTAAAAAACGACCCGGGCATTCAGACAATCCGGGTTTTCCGCACACCTCTCTCAGAAGTATTGAATCGGTCGAACAAGGACAGTCTCGGACTGGCGGCGGAGGCACTGGTAAAAACCATCTCCGCGGAAAATACCCAGGGGCGAATCAACGGCGAATGGCCTCATGGGCTGCATCTGGTCGGCCGCTATCTGCTTTCGCTGGGCATTCCAGAAGACGAGTTTGTTCTCAAAGACGGCAGCGGCCTGAGCCGCGACAATCGGCTCAGTTCGAATGCAATCGTCCGCGTTCTGCGGGATATGTCTGCAAAACCCTACCGTCAGATGTTTGAAAATTCCCTCTCCCAGGGCGGAGTGGACGGCACAGCGGAACGATATTTTCGAGACCCGCCTTATAAAGGGAAAATTGCAGGCAAGACCGGCTATATCAGCGGAGTCCGCTCGTTCTCCGGCATCTGCCGCACGCCGCAGGGGGATTATCTGTTCAGCATTCTGACGGAGGGGGGCAGCAGTGAAATGCGCAACAAAATCAATGACATCACCCGGGCGATTTTTGACGGGCGCTGGTAGAGCCGAATCAGGGCAGTTCGCCGGTGAACTCCTCCGCCAAATCCCGGCAGGTAATCAGACCGAGATAGTCCTGACGGGACCCCGAAGAGGTTTCTGAAACCACCAGGGCCAGCGGCTGTTTGTGCCGGCACATCTGATGAAGTGCGGACAAAACGGAACACCCGGCCGGAAGGGTCAAAATCGGCTTCAGATAGGGTTCCAGCCCTGAACAGGTTTCCAAATCCGTCAGGACGTCATAGACCTCTATCCAGCCGCGAATGGTTTGAGGGGTCTGTTCATAGACGGGCAGTCGGGAAAACGGCGACTGAGCCAGACGGGCCCGGAGAGCTTCACCGCCGGTATGGACTTCGAGCATCTGGACCCGGCGCCACGGAGTCATCACGGAAGCAATCGGCAGCGAGGGGGTCCGAAGCAGCCGCTCCATCATCGCTTTTTGGATGTCGCTCAGAAGGCCCTCCTCCCGCGTCTCGTGGAAAATCTGCTGAATCTGTTCCCGCTGGGTCAAATCGACGGCCTGAGGGGTATCAATGGAGGTGTGAAAAATCCGATTGAGCCGTCCGGAGCCCCATTTCAGAACGGATGTTATGCCGCTTTTGGTAAATAACGTATAAACAAACCAAATGACCGGAGACAGGGCCAGCAGAAAAGTGTTGGCTCGATAATAAAAGAGATTTTTCGGAAGGATATCGACACAGATAAACAGCAGAGGTGTCATAACCGCTGTGGAATACAGTTCGGCCAGCGCCGGATGTTTTAATCGAGTATAAAAAAGATAAGTGGCCAGACTTGTAGCAAAATAATTGGCCAGATTGTTGGCCATCAGCAGGCTGAGCACCAGCCCATGACTGTCTCGAACAGCCTGAGAAAGAAGCAGATGAAGCGGTCTTTTCTGCTCAGCGCCGAGCCGAAGCCAAAAACGGCTGAGCCGATAGGTTCCGGTCTCAGAACCGGCCATGATTCCGCTCAGACCAATCAGTACCGCCAGGGCGGCCAAAGAAAGATAGAGGTTCATGACGGTTTCTCCTCTTCCTCCCCGCCGGAAGCAGAACGCAGCGTCAGGATCAGGGAGGCAATCCGGTTTCGAGAAACGGTCTCCACAGTAAATTCGAGGTTTTTCCACTGAATTTTGTCGCCGGGGCGAGGTGCCCGGCCGAGCAGGGCGGTTACAAGCCCGCCGACAGTGGCCAGATGGCGATACTCCGGCTCGATTTCATCCGGTGCAATCCACTCATATAGAGGCAAATCAGCCCCCAATCGATACGTTAACGGACCGAGCACCTGAATGGGAGATTCGCTTTCAGATGTCTCCGGAGAGGAGATGAGTTCTCGCAGCAGGTCCTGCAGACTGACAGAGCCGGCGATTCCGCCGTATTCGTCCACAACAATCGCGAATTCCTTCTTTTCTTTTCGAAAGGTTTCCAGAAGTGATTCGGCTTTTTTCTGTTCCGGCACAAAAAGGGGGGCGCGCAGCAAAGAAGAAAGAGGAGCATTTCTTTGCTGCAGGAGGTCCGGAAGATAAAGCACACCCAGAATGTTGTCAATCCGTTCCCGATACACGGGTAGGTACTTCTGACGATGCTTTGCGAACAGTTGTAAGATGACGGAAACAGATGTTGTTTCTTCACAGGCAGGCATATCGACCCGGGGTGTCATCAGATGACGCACCTTCAGGAAGCCGAAATGGACCACTTCCGTTAAAATCCGGTTTTCATCGGGAGAGAGCAGGCCCTGACGGGCGGAAGAGTGGAACAGAAGGTTCAGAGAAGAGGCATTGACGGAAGGGGATGTCGGATGACAGCGGTTTCCCAGAACGAGCCGGCAGAACGGACGGACTAACCCAAAATCCAGAGCGGACATCAGAGGGCCGAGCACCTGAAGTCCCAGCCAGCAGGGCAGGGAGGCCCATCGACAGAATTGCGGTGCATTGGAATAAGCCAGTGATTTGGGAAGCATTTCACCAAAAAGCACAAGAACCACAAAGAAAAAGGCGGCACATAAAGAGCCGGCCATCGGATTGACTTCTTTGGCGATTTTCAGGGAAAAAACGCTGGCCAGTGCATAGAACGAGACATTGACCAGCATGTTGCTGAACAGAATGGCGGTCAGAAACTGACTGGGCCGAAGCAGAAGCTGATGCACCAGCCGTTCCGTAGGAAGAGCAGATTTGGCAAAAAGGGTTAATTGACGGTGAGAAAGATGAAAAAAGGCCGTTTCGGAAGCGGAGCAGAAGGCCGAACCGCACAGCAGGACCGCCATTGCCAGAAGACGCCATCCGTATTGCCACCCTGCTTCCATTGTGGTGATGCAGAATCCAAAACCTTATGAACGCTCCGGCAGCCAGAGGGTAAAAACAGTTCCCTGACCGGGGGCGGACTGAACCTGAAGGGTTCCGCCGTGATTTTCAAGAACTTTTTTGCAGAAGGCCAGTCCGAGTCCGTGGCCCTTTCGCTGTCCCTGTTTTCCATCCTTGGTGGTGAAAAACGGTTCAAAGATGTGAGGCATCTGCTCCGGCGGAATGCCGCAGCCGGTATCGGAGATATGAATCTGAAGACCTTCCAGATGAGGATTAGCTCGAATCTCCAGACGACCGCCTTTGCCGAGCATGGCTTCCCGTGCATTCAGAATGAGATTCATCAGGACCTGTCGCATTCCAATCGGGTCCATCAGAGCGTACAAATCTTCGGGGATGTCTTTGACAACCCGAATGCCGTCCTTTCGAAAGTCACGGGCCATTGTGGAGAAAGCATCATCCAGAAGTTTCCGAATGGAGTATCGGACTTTGGACATTTCCTTTTGGCCGGCAAGAACAGGCACCTGCTGAAGGATTTCGGCGGCCTGGCTGCCGAGATGAACGGCTTTTTTGAGTGCCTTTTGGATTAATTCCGTGTCGGCGGAGTCCTGAAGAGCCATCTGGGCATAACTGGTCAGGGGGGTCAGCAGGTTGTTGATTTCATGAGCCACCATGGCCCAGGCCTTCCCGACCATAGACAATTGCTCCATCTGTTCCAGTCGGGCGGACAATTCCTGATTCTTCCGCTTAACCAGCTCAATCTTCCGATGCAGATTTTGCCGTTTCTCCAGGATGTTCAACAGATGTTTTCTCCTTCACCAATCGAAAACATAAAAGTCTTGTTCTTTGTCACAATAAAAGATACTCTATCTCTGTCAAATAATATCGGTTAAGCTGAGTTTTTTCTTGAGATTATGGATTATCAGGACATTGTAGAGGAATTGCTGTCGGTCCTGTCGAGCAGGAACGTCCTGATTCGCCAGGAAACCATGGGGGGCGGCGGGGGAGGGCTTTGCGAAATTCGCGGCCGAAAAATCTTTTTCCTGGATTCACAAGCATCCTCAATGGACTGTGCTGTTCAGGCCGCCAAAGCTGTTTTAAAGGTAGTCGAGGACCCGGAAACTATCTATCTTAAACCGGCTGTACGGGATTTTCTTGACAGGGTCAGCCAGATGGAGTGAAGTATCAGGTGAATAGTAGGTTTTGAAGGGACAAGACAAATATGACTCATAATGTCGACAATAGACTGCCTTTGGTTCTGGTTGTTGATGACAATCCTCAGAACCTCGAATTGATATTGGCCTGTCTGGAAGATGTGGAATGCCGGACCATTTCGGCCACGGACGGTTTTACTGCGCTGGAACTGGTTAAGACAGAACATCCGGATCTGGTGCTGCTGGACGTGATGATGCCGAAAATCAGCGGCTTCGAAGTCTGCCGGCGAATCAAGAGCAATCCGGAGACCGAAGAAATTCCGGTTATTATGGTGACAGCGCTGAATGAACTGGGGGATATTGAACGGGCAATTCAATCCGGAACGGATGATTTTCTCAGCAAGCCGATAAACAAATGGGAGCTGGTGGTTCGGGTCCGCACCATGCTGAAGATTAAGCATTTGAGCGACAGACTGGAACGGACGTTGGCTTATTTAAATGAAATCGAGAAAACATCCGGCACCGACAGGGGGGGCTAACGGTCATTTTGGGACATTGATTGTATCCGTTTTCCTCAGAGTTGAGCCACTGGGGAGGTTTACCTTTTGTTGATTTATAACTCTTTTTTTTACAAAAGAGTTAGGCATCCCTTTTCGGCTGTACAATTCCTTTTATCCCACCAGCCCCTACAGCCGCTAAAATTAGGCCGTTCGCAGAAAGGATTGCATCTTTTTTTATTTATCGGGTTTTGCCCCTCTTAATCGGCATTGCGGGCTTGTCGATAACATCAGCGGATGCCTGACAGATGAACATCAACGGAACTGCTGAGGATACGCTCTTTTATGAGTAAACTGCTTGAGATTTTCGGAAAGGCAATCACAGTCGATACGGCTGAATTGATATGGCATTGGTTAATGACGATTCGCACCCAGCATCAGCCGGCTCCGCCGCCCTGGCAGGCTGAACTGGACGGCGTTCTCGAACAGCTGGGACGCCGCGATTACCGTACAGCGGAAGAAGCGCTCAAACGGTATCTGTCGGAGGTTCCGGATTGCCTTTTCGGGCGGATTACGGCGGCGTCCGTGTGCCTGTATCGAAACGACCTCCCGGGGGCTTATGAGCAGCTTCAGAGCGTCTATCTGCGCCAGCCGAGCAATACGATGGCGCTGTATGCGATGGGCTACTGCCGGGAGCGGATGGGGCAGTTGAGCGAAGCGCTGGAGTTCTATCAGGACTGCATTAAGTTCAAAAGTCACCTTCAGCTGCCGCGGCTTCGGATGGCGGCGATTTATTTCCAGTCCGGCCGTCTGGATAAGACCATTCGGGAATATGAGATGCTGACAACCGAGCATCCGGAGGATATCAGTGCACACGTGCTTTTGGGGAACTTGTACCTGCTGGACGGCCGGGCTGAGCAGGCCGTTGACACGTTTAACATGGCGATTTTGTCGCATCCGGATAATTTCCGGCAGGACAGCCCTAACGAAGAAATCCAGCGGATGCTCGAGAACGGGCTGTTTGAAGAAGCCGTGGAGAATATCCTCGGATTGATGGAGCAGACCGGACCGCAGCCGGATTTGTATTTGCATCTGGCGGATATTTACAGCCGGAATGACAATCCCTCAGAGGCAATTGTGCATTATGAGCAGGCCCTTCGTCTTCAGCCCAATTATCTGGAGGCGGCGATCAAATTGGGGACTCAGTATCTGCGGAATCGTCAATATACGCCGGCCGCGGAACAATTTAATCAGGCGGCGGAAATCAATGATGAGATTGTGGATGCCTATATGGGGCTTTGTCGAGCCCAGTACGCCGCCGGACAGACGGACGAAGCCGAACAAACTCTGGCACTGGGGGCGGCCATCCAGCAAAACAGCGGACTTCTTTATTCCGAGACGGCGCTGCTGTATTTCCAGGCGGCCCTGGATGCCCATCGAATTCTTCATCAGGATATCGAAAAAACGACAATTCAGATGGAAGATGTTCTGGAGGCCCACAAAAGACAGATAGCCCGGCGCATCCATTGTGCGGATGTGTATTATAAATACGGCATTTTGCTTATGGGCGGTGCCCGGTATGAAGAGGCAATCGAACAGTTTCAGAAAGCCCTGAGCATCAACAGTACCCATTATCGCGCCCGGACAAAACTGGCAATGTGTCTGTTTGAAACAGGACGAACGGAGGAAGCGCTTCACGAAATAACCAGCGAACCCCCCCTCGAACAGAATCTTCTGCAGCTGCATTATCGAACGGCCGTACTGTTTTGTGATCAAAAACAATTCACTCGTGCCATGCGGCACCTGAAGGCGGTGTTCCAGCAGGAGGATGCCTCCGACCTGTACCAGAATATTGAATTGGTTCTGGAAAATCTGGGCCTGATTGACCGGACGTTAAGCACCTGGAAGCAGCTTTCGGAAATGTCGGAAAACATTTTGCCGCAGCCGGCGGGCTCTAAGGAGTAACTCTACGGCAGTCTGACCCCAAGATAGTTCCGTCTGAAAAATATAGATTTCCGC
The DNA here is from genome assembly GCA_037479115.1 of Anaerohalosphaeraceae bacterium. Classification (NCBI taxonomy): domain Bacteria; kingdom Pseudomonadati; phylum Planctomycetota; class Phycisphaerae; order Sedimentisphaerales; family Anaerohalosphaeraceae; species Anaerohalosphaeraceae bacterium. The sequence goes on from JBBFLK010000007.1 coordinate 32,709, forward strand.
CTGAAAAAACGATTTGCTTTGGCCTCTCTGTCTGTGAATGCAACATAAGATACATTATAGGACGTTATAGGGGGGGGCAAAAAAAGAAAAAAGCCCGCGTTCAGCGGGCCTTTTGTTTGGAAACGGTTTGCCTGCGGCTATCTACGCAAACCAAGCGGTTTTTCTAAAATCTCCGAGGCGGCGATTAAACAGCGAATCTGATGCGGGTCTGAAAGCATTTTTCTGAGCAAATGGACATCCAGGCCGGACCGGACGGACTGTTTTTCATGCCGTAAGGATTGAATCTGCGCATCTTCTTTCTCCCCGGAGACGGGGTTGGATACAGCGGCCGGCTCCTGGACAACAGGTTTTTCTTTTTGTTTCGGAAACGGCTGATGCGCCTCAGCTCTTGACGCGTAAGGCATTTGCCTGACAGGTCTGCGCGGCGGTATGGCTGTTTTTTCCGCAACGTTTGCATAAGGAAGCGGATGTTTCGGTTGAGGACGGACCTTTGGATGCAAAGGTTCACCGGGCTTGGCCGGCGTCTGTCTTCCAGTATCTTCTTCGAGTTCCAGACCTTCTTTTTCGGCTTTTTTCTTCAGGGCGTTTCCGATGGCCGATATAAGAAGAAAGACACCGATTATGATAATTTCAATCAGGTTGTCCATAGGGGGCTTCTCCCCGACAAAAACAGAGTTAAAAAGGAATCAATTTATCTTATTCCTCTTTCCTTTCGGTTCCTCCGCGGGCGATTGAATCACGCATACTCGTATCCGCCTTAATGTTCTGCATCCGGTAGTAATCCATAATCCCCAGATTGCCCTGCCGGAAGGCCTCCGCGATGGCCTTGGGGATTTCCGCTTCGGCCAGGACGACTTTGGCCCGGTTTTCCTCGACGAGGGCTTTCATTTCCTGTTCGCGGGCCACCGCCATAGCACGGCGTTTTTCCGCCTCGGCTTTGGCACGCTTCAGGTCGGCTTCGGCCTGGGCGCCCTGCAGCTGAGCCCCGATGTTTTCGCCCACATCCACATCGGCAATATCAATGGAGAGAATCTCGAAGGCCGTGCCGGCATCCAGACCCTTGTCCAGAACGGATTTGGAGATTTTATCCGGATTTTCCAGAACTTGTTTGTGGGTAATCGCACTGCCGATGGTGGTTACAATGCCTTCGCCGACACGGGCGATGATGGTTTCTTCGGTGGCTCCGCCGATCAGTCGGTCGATATTGGCCCGGACAGTGACTCGGGCCTTGGCTTTCAGCTGGATGCCGTCCTGTGCTACGGCATCCACGGTTTCCTTGCCTTTCCGCGGGTCCGGACAGTCAATCACCTTGGGATTGACGCTGGTTTGAACGGCATCGAGAATATCGCGTCCAGCCAGGTCAATCGCTGTGGCCACCTTCCAGGTGAGGTTGATATTGGCCCGGTCGGCGGCAATCAGAGCCCGGACAACGTTGGGAACTCGCCCTCCCGCCAGATAGTGGCTTTCCAGCTGAGAGGTGCTGATGTCCAGCCCGGCCTTGCTGGCCATAATTCGGCTTCGGACAATCGTTCGAGCGTCCACCTTTCGGAAGGTCATTCCAATCAGCTCCAGCAGCGAGACGTGAGCCCCGGACAGCCAGGCCTGTATCCAGAGACTGCCGTATTTTAAGATGACCATCAAAAAGGCCAGAACAATAATGCCGACAATAACAAAAAGGGCAATTTTGAACTGAACCGGAATTTCCAGCAGAATAAGGTGCTGCAAACTGTTCATATCAAATCCTTTCAGAAAAACCCTTCCTTATAAAACCGATTGTTTAGTTGCCGTTTATTTTATTTCTTCCACAGGCCGTACGGTCAGCGTTGTTCCCTGAACCCGAATGACCCTGACTTTTCTATCCACATCAATAAAGCCCCTTTCGGAAACGCACTCCAGACGCCGTCCGTCAAAGTCGCAAATGCCGACAGGCCGCAGGGGAGTTCGAACAATTCCCTCTCTCGAGAGCATTTCCTGCAGGTCCCGGCAGTCCGGGACGGCATCCCCCCTGCCGACATCCGGTTTCCCGAGAATCATTTTTTGACCGATGGATGTCTTTGGGAAAAGTCGATAGACTATCATCCAGATTACAGGGATTAACGCAGCCGCCGTGCCTACCCCAATCCATCCGCTCAAAGGTCCATACTCAAAAAAGATGGCAATCCCAGCTCCCAGCGAGACCAGAGCCGAAACAGTCAAAATTCCGAAACTGGGAACGAAGATTTCAAGAACCAGCAGGATAGCGCAGGCAGCAAAAAGAAAAACGGCCAATACAAACCAGAGTATATCCGTTATCATTCTTTTTTCTCCTGCTCTTTGACGATGACCCGATTGCCGGAAATTCTTCGAATCACGACGGGTTTGTTCGGTTCTATGAATTCGGCCTCGGAGACTACATCGACGATTTTGTCGCCGAAACGGGCCTGGCCGGCCGGTCGGCACGTGCTGACGACAATTCCTGTATCACCTGGTCGAAGAGTCTGTTCCTGTTGTTCGGGCATACCTGTGGCGCTAATCGGCAGTGCGGTCTGGGGGACGGCGTCCCGGAGCACAAGTCCTTTGATAAAAAGGCCCTTGGGAAACACATATTTTGCCAGCAGATACGCAATCACAAGAAAGAGCAAAAACCCCAGAGAGACCCCCGTCAGATTGTCCAGAAAGTCTTTCCATTGCCCATCCCCCTGCGGCCAGGGGAATTCATCGGGGGCGTTTTTGATCAGCATTCCAAAGAGCCCCGCCAGAATAAGAAAAATGCCGGCCGCACCGGTCAGACCGAATCCGGGAATAATAAAGATTTCAATCAGCAGCAGCACAATTCCGAGTATCAGAAGGGCAATTTCAATCCAGTTGGCCATTCCGATAAGGTACTTGCTCCCAACCAAAATAATCAGACACGACAGGGCAAGCAGACTGGGCAGCCCGATTCCCGGCGTGTTCAGCTCAACGTAAATGCCTAAAAGGATGCCCAAAACAAGGATGCTGACGACAAGCGGAGAATTCAAAAACCGGACCAACTCCTCCGACCAGGTCGTTTCGAGTGTGAGAACAGGCCGTTCAAAGACGATTCCGTCTCGTTTTTCCAGAAAAGCCAGGGCCTCCTCCAGATCCGCGGCAACCGCCCGGGCGATACCGTATTCGAGGGCTTTGGCGGCCGTCAGGGTGAGCAGTTCTCCCTCTTTAACAACTAATTTTCGATTGTTCAGGTCATAGGTATTCGGGTCGTTCGGAAGGTATTCTTTTTCGAAATATTCATTCTGACCGGTTTTTTTGTTTCGGACTTGCCAGACTTCCAGCTCCCGACTGACCATAGCCTTTAAGAGGGCTTCGGGATATCCGTTGGCCTGGGCCGCTCGGCTGAATGCAGCGCGGACAAAGCTTTCGATTTTTTCGCGTTCCGCCCCTTCCAGCGGTGTGCCCATGGCGACCGGAGCGCTGCAGCCGATGGTGGTATTTTCCCGCATGATGATGTCTTTGCAGGAGGTGCTGATCATCGCTCCGGCGCTGATGGCCTCCGTACTCACATAGGCGACGGTGTGAATTTTTTTGCCGATGTCGAGTATCAGATACTTGCTGATGTCGTCAGCGCTTTCCACCAGGCCGCCGTAGGTGCTGATGTCCAGAATCAGATAATCCGCCCCCCGCCGAATCGCTTCATTGCTCCTCCGCACGATGGAGCGATAGAGTCCGTCATCAATCATTTCATGACAGGATATGACGACAGCTTTCCTGACGGGAGGCGCTCCGTCCTCGGCGGCAATCAGAATACAGGCCAGGAGAAAACCGAACAGCAGCCCTCCCCTGCCGAACCGATTTCGTTCCGCTCTTTGGAGATAAGCACCTGAAAAACCCTTCATGGTTCGACTCCTTGGCATCTGCACGCAGGACATTGTATCCGGCCGAAGGAAAAGAACAATGAAAAATTTCCCGAAAGGGTTTCGGCCCGCTATTTTTCTCCTACGAGGACCTCGGCAATGTTGAAGGCATGGTCCTTGATGCGGCGATAGGACGAGAGCATATCCGTGTAAATCAGACTCTTGATGGGACTGACTTGGCCGGACTCGACGCGGGCCAGGTGGTGGGCCCGGCACTCCTTCATATATTTTGTAATGGCTGTTCCCTTGCTTTGGGCCTCGCTGAAAAACTCCGGTGTGGGGTTGTCTTCCTCCAGAACGGTTTGAACCATTCGAAGATAATCCACCACCTTCTTGTGCAGGGTCTGGAGTTCTACAAGACCTTCCTCACTGATGGTCAGCTGATTGTCACGAAGCTTCAGCCGCAGCTTCAGAATCGCGGCAATATAGTCGCTGACCGACTCAAATTCATCGGCCATCCGAATCTGCCGGCGGCTTTCATCAATCACTTCGTGAGAAATATTGCCCGAGAGAATGTCTCCTAAAAACTGCACAATTTCCATCTGGATAATATCCAGGTCGTTTTCTTTCTGGAAGATTTCATCCGCTTTCTTTTCATCGGGCGTCTGATTGGACAGCATCGGCTGCAGGTCGTCCATCATCTGCAGAACCATTTGTCCCATGCGGACGACTTCCTTGAGAGACTGCTGAATGCCGATGGCGGGCGTATCGAGCATGCGGACATTCAGATAGGTCAGCCGCGGGATTTCCGGCTGCGGTTCTTCCTTGACCAGCCACATCAGAAACCGGGCCAGCAGACCCGCCAGCGGAAGAAAAATCAGCGTGTTGACAATGTTAAACAGCGAGTGCGTCAGCGCAATAGCCGGCTGCGAATACGGATACTTCACGAAGCGGTCTTTGTTATAAACCGGTTTTTCGGGCAGATTGCGTTTTTCAAAGGCTTCTTTGAAGTCAGCCGCCATCATAAACGGCCTGTCGGGAAAGACTTCTTTGTGTTCCAGTCCGTCTATCAGGGAAGAAGGGACCTGAAAAACGGCCTCCTGCGGCAATCCGGCCTTTTGGAAATATTCATAGACAACCGGGTCGTCTTTTTCCGACACCACAACGGCCTGTACTTTTTCGATATTTTGAGCGGTAATGATTCGCTCAATGAATCCGGCATACCAGGGGAAAATCAGGGTGATCCAGCAGACGCCGCTGATGTTGAAAAAGGAATGGGCCAAGGCGGCACGGCGGGCATTGCTGCTGGCGCCGATAGAGGCCAATAACGCCGTAATGGTTGTTCCGATGTTTTCCCCGAGAATCAAAGCAGCCGCGGTCGGAAAGCTGATGATGCCGGTGTCCGCCAGGCTGAGCGTAATGCCTAATGTGGCGGAGGAGGACTGAACAACGGCGGTTAACACAGTTCCAACCAGGACACACTTCCAGATACCCCCATAGCTGTCCGGCTGGAACCGGTGGAACCAGCTGATGAAACCCGGCATATCTTTCAGAGGGGAAAAGCCGTTCTTCATCAGCTCCAGCCCGAAGAAAACCATTCCAAGCCCCATCAGGAACATCGCGGTGAATCGGATGCGGTCTCGCTTGGAGAACAAATAAAAGAATGCGGCCAGCCCCAAAAGAGGCAGGCCGTACTGTCCGACCTTAATCACCAGAATCCACCCGGTGATGGTCGTGCCGATGTTGGCGCCCATAATCACACCGATGGCCTGCAGGAGGGTCATCAGCCCGGCATTCACAAGTCCGACCACCATCACGGTGGTGACTGAACTGGACTGAATGACCATCGTCACCAGCAGACCGACGCCGCAGGCCAGGATGCGGTTGTTGGTGACGGCTCCAATCAGCTTGCGAAGACGCTCCCCTGCAACGGCCTGCATCCCCTCAGACATATTCTTCATTCCGAGGAGGAAAATTCCCAGTCCGCCGCAGACCTGATAGATAATCTCAAGGGTCTGATTCATCCGATACTGTTCCTTTGCTTATTCTGTTAGACAATGGTTAAAAGCGGACATTTTTCAGCCGGTATTTGGTATGGATATATCCGCCCCTCTGCCTGCTGTCAAGGCAGAAAAAAAACTGCAGGGGTAAAATTGCCGGTTTTTTCGGTCAGCGTTGGGCCAGTCGCCTTAAGATGTCAATCCCTCGGTCGATAGTTTGTTCTGTTGTGGCATAACTGATGCGAAAATGGGTGTCTTTTTCGCTGAACACATTTCCCGGAATAATCAGGACATTGTTTTCGATGGCGGTTTTGACAAATTCGGTTGCGCTGGCCGCCCAATCCGGCTTTTGAACAAACAAATAAAAGGCCCCGCCGGGTTTTTCGAGGTGATAATATCCTTTCAATCCTTCAATCAGTCGGTCGCGTTTCTGCCGGTATTGTTCAACATAAGGACGAATATCAAATTCAAGGGCGGCGATGGAGGCGATTTGAAACGGTGTCGGCGCGCAGACAAAGGTGTACTGCTGAATCATGTTCATCGCTTCCATCAAAGGAGCCAGCGTTTTCGGACAGGCGGCGTATCCCATTCGCCAGCCGGTCATTGCGGCGCTTTTGCTGAATCCCTTCAGGAGCAGGGTTTTTTCATAAAACCGCCCTGTGCAGGGATTGGGACGGTCATAGCTGAAGACATCGTAAATCTCATCGCTGAGAAGGATAAGATCATGCTTGCGGGCAATCTCCGTTACGGCACGGACTTCTTCTTCGGTGTAAACCGTACCGGTGGGATTGGCCGGAGAATTCAGAACAATCATTTTGGTTTTGGCGGTGACGGCCCGGGCGATTTTTTCGGCAGGCAGTCGGAAATCCGGATACGTATCCACAAAGACACACGTGCCGCCCAGAAGATTCACGACATGTTTGTAAATAACGAAATACGGGTCCATCAGAATCACTTCGTCACCCGGATTGACCAGGGCCATAAAGGCCAGCAGCAGTCCCCCGCTTACACCGCTGGTAATCATGCAGAGCGGCTCCTCCCAGCCGGTTTCCTGACGCACTTTGCTGCGCACTTTTTCCAGCAGCCGGGCATCGCCGCTGGTTTGCGAATAGCGATTTTGTCCATCGAGGATTGCCTGAATAGCCGCCTTCTTGATAGGTTCTGGGACGTCAAAATCCGGCTGGCCGATGGAAAAATTCACAGGGTTTTGAAGTTTATCCGCCAGCGCAAAAACCTTTCGGATACCGCTGGCATCAATTTTTTTCGTTCTCTGTGCCAAATAATCCGCCATTGTTTTGCTCCTGAAAGCGCATAAAAAAGCCGCCCCGCAAATTCTGGACAGGAACGGCCTTGATTTTGGTTCGTCCGATTTATTTTTTGGCACCGGCAGCCGGCGAAGCGGCTGCAGACGGTGCGGCGGCTGCCGCTTCCTGGCCTTCCGCCGCTTTTTCCTTGGCAGCCTTCTTGCCGCTGCTGCTCTTGCGGTGAGCCACCTTCGGAAGGCCCATCACTTTCCCTTCTTCCCAGCGTTCCTCTTTCTTGAGAATCTCAATTCTTTCGCCTCTGGAAAGGACATTGCGGTGTCGTTTCAGAGCATCTTTCAGTTTTAATGAACGATCAATTGACATTTCTTAGACTCCTCGAATTACGTCAGTGCTAATTCGTTTTTACTTTCATCCCATACGCATCCTGAAAAGGCGTGCGTCCAAAACTTTCAAAACCATCCGGGGCCTTATATTGCGCACCGATGGATTTAATTTTGTTCAGCATTTGCTGTCCGTCTGTGCCCGCTTTTAAAGGAGAGTCAAACCGGTCTTTTGTAACCAGCAAATAGTAGCTGCCGCGCCGCATGATTTCAGTTTTAATTCCGTTGTTTTCAAAATGGGCCTGAACCGGCACCAAATGGTCGCGGTTGGCATAGGTTGCGATAACAATAACATGGTCCTTTTCAGCTGAAGCCGGCTTGGGCGGTTCAGAGGCCGCAGACGCCGTCTGTGTCGGCCTTGTCTCAGATGCCGCAGGCGGTGTTGAAGTCGGAGCAGCCGGTCTTGTCGTCGGGGCAGGCTGAGGCGGCGGCGTCTGCGCCGTCCGTGACGGAGCAGGTGCTGTCGGTGCAGGTGTCGCCGGTTTGGGGGCGGGCGGCTCTGCGGAAACCCCTGTTGTTGTTGACGATGGAGTGGAGACTGATTGGGTTTCCAGCCGCTCTTTGCTGCGGTTTACCCAGATAAGAAAAGCGATCACAAGGACAAAAGCCCCCGCTGCAACCAGCGTGCCTTGATTGAGTCGATACGGGGTTTCGCGTTCTGCCGGGACAGGGCGGATTCCTACAGAGACCGGTTTTTTCTCCGGCTGTTTGGGGACCTGAGGTTCCGGGATGGCCGGTTCGACGCGGGTATTCTGCATCAGCCGCTTCATTCGAGCCTGACCCTGCCGGATGGCCTCGCTGAGTGCCTTATGGTTATACTGCTTGGCCGCCATGTTTCTGTCCTAACACGTTTTCTTCAAAGACTTTTTTCGTTTTCTGCCTCTCAGAAAATATTGAATTTACCGCAAAAATGCAATTCGAAAAAGAAAAATTCAGTCTTTTTTTAACGAGAATCTTGTTTCTTTCTTGACAAAGCCGCATCGGAGGGCTATACAAATCCATCCTTTACAAAATTTTTCTTTACGAAGCGGGAGGGGTTTGGTACTTAAAAAGGTACTTTAATTCTGATTAAGTGGAAGGTTTCCTCTGAACCGCAGAAAATAGCGGAGAAAGGGGATATTTTTTATATATTATTTTTATTCCCGATTTTGGAGAAAGCGACGATGCTTCCGGCAAAAAAAACCAGTAAGACGCGAACCCGTACCCGTCGGAGTCACCACGCCCTGAAACCGACGAACTATTCGTATTGTCCGCACTGCGGACAGGCCAAACTGCCCCATGCGGCTTGCGGCAAATGCGGATACGTAAACCCCAAAATCACGTTGAAGATTGGACAGGACTCGGAAGAATAACACCATGCGGATAGCGATAGACGCAATGGGAGGCGACTATGCACCGGCCGAAATCGTTGCCGGAGCATTGGAGGCCAAGGAGGTCCTCGGAAAAGAACATGAAATCGTGCTGATCGGAGATGAACCCGTTATTCGGGAGCATCTGGTTCGACTCAATGCCGATCCGGACACATTCCGTATTTTTCATGCCCCTGAAGTCATCGGAATGGATGAATCTCCTGTCGAGGCCCTGCGGCGAAAGAAAAAAAGCTCGATTGCCATAATGGCCAGAGCCGCTTCACACCGCCAGGTCGATGCGGTTCTGTCTGCCGGCAACACCGGAGCTTGTGTGGCGGCCTGTCAGCTGCGAATGCGGAATCTGGAGAATGTAATTCGTCCGGGGATTGCAACGGTCTTTCCGACTTTAGGCGGGCCTGTGATTGTCTGTGATGTCGGGGCCAATATCGTCTGCAAACCCATTCATCTGTATCAATACGCAGTGATGTCCTGTGTCTATGCGGAGGAAATGCTCGGCATTACGAACCCGCGTGTGGGAATTATGAATATCGGCGAAGAAGAGGCCAAGGGCAATGATTTGGTCAAAAAAACACGGGCTTTGCTGAAGGCGGACCCCACCATCAATTTTGCAGGCAATCTGGAAGGCCGTGACATTTTTGACGGTCATTTCAATGTGGTGATTTGTGAAGGGTTTGTCGGCAATGTGGTTCTGAAAACCGCCGAAGGTCTGGTCAGCATGATTTTTCGGGCGATTAAGGATGAGCTGAAAAGCCATTGGTGGCTGGCTCTTCAGTTCAAGAAAGTAATGACCAATATTTATAAGAAATATGATTACAATGAATATGGGGGGGCCCTGCTGCTGGGGGTCAACGGCACGGCGGTGATTTGTCATGGCTCCAGCAAGGCCCGAACGATTAAAAATGCGATTCTGGCCTGCCGGAAGTTTTCTACACAGCGAATTAACGAAAAGATTGTTCAACGCCTGTCTCAATCGACGGTCATGTCTAATGGTCAATAACCCAACTATTCAGTCGTCTGTGCGTCTTCGGGCCGTTGTGGCCGGTACGGGTTCGAGTGTTCCCGCCAAGGTGATGACCAACGAAGATTTTATGAAAATTGTCGATACATCGGATGAATGGATTGTCACCCGAACCGGGATTCGGGAACGGTACATCGCCGGTCCGGAAGACACCACAGCCACTCTGGCGGCGCAGGCGGCACGCAATGCCCTCGAGCGGGCGGGGATGAAGCCGGAGGAAATCGAGCTGATTATCGTGGCTACCATCACCCCTGAAATGGTTTTCCCCTCGACGGCCTGTTTCGTGCAGTCTCTCATCGGGGCCTGCAATGCCTGGGCCTTTGACCTCAGCGCCGCCTGCAGCGGTTTTGTGTATTCCTTGTCAATTGCCCAGCAGTATCTCAGCTCCGGCCGCTATCGAACGGCCCTGGTCATCGGGGCGGAAACCCTCAGCCGGATTACCAATTACAAAGACCGCAGCAGCTGCATCCTTTTCGGAGACGGAGCCGGTGCCGTCGTGCTGAAAGCCGTCTCCAGCGGGCCGGAAGGCATTATGTACAGCACCTCTTTTTCCGACGGCAGCAGCTGGGAGGCCCTCAAATGTCAGGCTTATGGGTCCCGCCACCCGGTCGGTGTTCCGCTCGAGAATCCGGATTTGGTCTATATGGATATCAACGGTCGGGAGGTCTATCATACGGCCGTCAGACGCATTGTCGAGCTGGTCAACGAGTGCCTGGAAAAATGCGACCTGCGGGTTGAAGATATCGCTATGTTTATCCCGCATCAGATGAATGCAAGGATTATTGAATCCGTCGGCAAGCGTCTGCATTTTGAGGATGAGAAAATCTTTATCAACATCGACAAGTACGGAAACACTTCGGCGGCCTCCATCCCCATCGCTCTGGATGAGTGCTGCCGAACCGGAAAAGTCAAGAGCGGAGATATTGTTCTGCTGGTGGCCTTTGGAGGGGGATTGACCTGGGGCGCCAACGTTATCCAGTTGTAAACCCTTCGCTTTCAGGGATGAAGATGGACAAGAAGAAAATCGCATTTCTGTTCCCCGGTCAGGGAGCTCAGACACTCGGAATGGGCACGGATCTTCCGGCACGATGGCCTTCCGCCGCACGTCTTTTTGAAAAGGCGTCCCGGATTCTGGGCTATGACGTCCAGCAGTTGTGTGCCGAAGGTCCGGAGGAAAAACTGAATTCAACGGTGTATTCCCAGCCGGCGATTTTTGTTGTCTCCGCCGCCCTTCTGGAGATTTTGCGGCAGGAACGGCCTGATTTAAATCCGGATGTGACGGCCGGGTTGAGCATGGGAGAATATACGGCTCTGTATGCGGCCGGCTGGATTGAATTCGAAGAGGCGCTGCGGCTTGTCCAGAAGCGCGGACAAGCGATGCAGGCGGCGGCGGATGCCTCTTCCGGTTCCATGGTCAGCATTCTCGGTCTGGATGAAGATAAAGTGCGTCAATTGTGCATGCAGGCCGCTCAGGGACAGGTCCTGGAGCCGGTGAACTTCAACTGTCCGGGGCAGATTGTCATCAGCGGACACAAAGAGGCCTGTGAGCGGGCCGCCGCACTTGCGGAAGAGTTTGGGGCTGTCAAGGCCGTCCCGCTGGCCGTGGCCGGAGCGTTTCATACGATTTTAATGGAGCCGGCCGCCCGACAGCTCTCAGAGGCCCTCGAACAAACTGAGATTCGGCCTTCCGACAAAGTAAAGGTGATAGCCAACATTGATGCTTCGTATTATTCCACCCCGCAGTCCGTTCGACAGGGACTGGTCAAACAGCTTATTGCCCCGATTTTGTGGCAAAACTGTATGGAACGGCTTCTTCGGGAGCAGGTGGAAGAGTTCTATGAAATCGGTCCGGGACGTGTTCTGACCGGTTTAATGAAACGAATAGACCGAAAAGCCAGGGTTATTACCGTCAATTCGGCGGAGGCATTTGCCGCCCTGCCGAATCCGTAAGAAGTTTGTACTTGGGAGATGAAAATGGCAGAACAGAGATTAGCAGTTGTTACCGGAGCCGCCCGAGGAATCGGAAGAGCCATTGTCCTCGAACTGCTTCGTCAGGGCCGCAAGGTAGCCGGGCTGGACTTGAATGCCCAGCAGCTCGAGGAACTCAGAAAGGTTGCAGCAGATCATGGATTTTCCGTCATTACCAAGGTTGTGGATATCACAAAGACGGATTTGCTGACCCAGATTCTCGAGGAACTGGCGGAAGAACACGGCGGCATCGGGATTTTGGTGAACAATGCCGGCATTACGCGGGATAAATTGATGATTCAGATGGATGATGAAGATTTTGACCGGGTTATATCGGTAAATCTTCGTGCCGCTTTTACGGCTACCCGGGTTGCCGCCCGGTCGATGGTGCGAAACAAATTCGGCCGGATTATCAGCATCAGTTCGGTGGCCGGTGTAATGGGACAGGCCGGTTCAGCCAACTATGCGGCCAGCAAGGCAGGACTCATTGGGATGACCAAGTCGGTGGCCCGTGAGCTGGGAAAGAAAAATATAACAGCCAACTGTATCGCTCCGGGGTTTATTATGACGGATATGACCCAGGGGCTTCCGGATGCCGTCAAGGAAGGAGCGATGGCGGTTATTCCTCTCAAACGCTTCGGAACTCCGGAGGATGTGGCCCGTGCGGTGGCCTTTTTGGCCTCCGATGAGGCCGGCTATATTACCGGTCAGGTTCTCTGTGTAGACGGCGGTATGGCAATGTAAGAAAATTGCCTAAAAAAGGATTGAAAAGGGATTTTGGTCTGGTTATATTACCGCCGAAAACCCGGAAATTCGGGTATAAACGGATTGGAAAAACACAGAAAGGATATTATTAACAGGTAAGGAGTTTAACCAGTGGGTGCGGATATTGATGTTCAGGCAATTGAAGCAAAGGTCATTGAAATCGTCAGCGAACAAATGGGTGTGGACAAGTCCGAAATCACCCGCGAGACGTCTTTTATCAATGATTTGAATGCTGATTCGCTGGATACCGTGGAATTGGTGATGGAGTTCGAGGATGAGTTCGATATGAGCATCCCGGACGAGGAAGCCGAAAAGATTCAGACCGTCGGTGCGGCAATCGATTATATTATCGATATTATGAAGAAAAAGGGCACAGAGGGCGCCGCAAAGAAGGACCAGGAGTAAGCGGCACACCCATGAAGTTTCAGCGACGTGTTGTTATAACAGGACTTGGGTGTGTAACGGCGTTGGCGGAGTCGGCTGACGGGCTTTATGAAGCCCTCTGTCGGGGTGAAAGCGGGATTTCCACCATTGAGTCATTTGATACGTCGGAGTTCCCTGTTCATTTCGGCGGCGAAATCAAGAAGTTTGACATCGACAATTATGTGCCGTCTCGGGAAGGCCGACGAATGGACCGTTTTACCCAAATGGCCCTTGCGTCTGCTATCCAGGCAGTCAACGACAGCGGTCTTGACTTTGAAAAGGAAGACAAAGAGCGGGTCGGCGTCATCATCGGCACCGGTATCGGCGGGATTAAGGAGATTGAAGAGCAGTATCTTCGTCTTCTCCAGAAAGGGCCTCGAAAGGTATCCCCCTTCTGCGTGCCTAAATTGATGGGCAATGCCGCCAGCGGGTGTGTTTCGATTCAGTATGGGCTCAAAGGCCCGAATATGTGTGTGGTGACGGCGTGTGCGTCGGCTGCTCATGCCGTAGGCGAGGCATTTTACAATATTTTGTGCGGCCGAAGCGAAATTGTCATCACCGGCGGCTCGGAAGCTGCTTTAACTCCCGTTGGGTTAGCTTCCTTCTGCGCATTAAAGTCGCTGAGCACCCGAAATGATGACCCGCAGCACGCCTCTCGCCCGTTCGATGTGTCTCGAGATGGTTTTGTTCTGGCCGAAGGTGCGGCGGTCCTGATTCTGGAAGAATACGAGCATGCCCGAAAACGAGGAGCGAAGATTTATGCGGAAATGCTCGGCTATGGAGCGACTGGGGACGGCTATCACATCACCGCCCCGCTCGAAGATGGTTCCGGAGCAGCCAAAGCAATGAGATTAGCCCTCGAACAGGCCCAGCTGAATCCAGACCAGATTGACTATATTAACGCGCATGGAACCAGTACCGAGCTGAATGATGCGGCGGAATCTCTGGCCATTCGGACGGTCTTTGGGGAACATGCATACAAGCTGTCGGTCAATTCGACCAAAAGCTGTCTGGGGCATTCGCTTGGCGCCAGCGGAGCAATCGAGCTTCTGGTTTGTGCCAAGACTATTGAAAAAGGGATTATCCATCCCACGATTAATCTCGAAACGGTAGCTCCGGAATGCGACCCGAAGATGGATTTTGTTCCGAAGAAGGCCAAAGAAAGAAATGTTCGATACGCCTTGAGCAATTCTCTCGGTTTCGGAGGCCATAACTGCAGTTTAATCATCGGAAAAGTGTAGTTTTTCCGGTTTCATTTGGAGATTTTTACACCCCGGGGCTTTGCACCCGGGGTTATTTTTTGAGAAATGCAGGCAACAAAATCTGTCGGTCGGAGTTTTTAAAAGAAATGACATTCATTGCGGATTTAGCAGGACTGATTATCGGAATCGGGCTGCTTCTGAAAGGGGCTGACTGGCTGGTAGAGGGTTCAGCATCTCTGGCCCGACGTCTCGGTCTGAGCCCGCTTATCATCGGTCTGACCATTGTTGCGATGGGCACTTCCGCTCCGGAGACGGCCGCCAGCATTGCCGCTGCGCTGGTGGGTTCGGGAGACATTGCGGTCGGCAATGTTTACGGCTCAAATATCGCAAATCTGGCTTTAATCGGCGGGCTTTGTGCCCTCATCCGGCCGATTCAGGTTCAGCCGATCTCTCTGCGAAGGGATATGCCGTTTTTGATCGGCACAGCATTGCTGCTTTGGCCGTTCCTGAAAAACGGAACCGTAAGCCGCCTTGCTGCTTTTGTGCTGATTTTGGTTTTCTCAGGGCTTATGGCGTTTATGGTTGCCAGTGAAAAAAAGCGGTTTTCCTCCGTTGAAGACCTCTCGCCGGAAGAAAAGCTTTACCTGCAGAAAGCCCCGAAACCTATTGGTTTGAGTCTGCTGCTGATTCTTTTGGGGTTGCCGGCACTGGCTTTCGGTGCAAAATTGACAATTTGGGGTGCTTCTTCGTTTGGCCGGCAAGCGGGATTGTCTGAAGCCGTCATCGGCCTGACGATTGTAGCGGTGGGTACCTCCCTGCCGGAACTGATTACTTCTTTGGTGGCGTCTTTTAAGAAACAGGACGACTTGTCTATCGGGAATTTGGTCGGCTCCAACATTTTTAACACGCTGTTTGTCATCGGTACAGCCGGATTGGCCCGTCCTTTTGCTGTCAGCCCTCGGCTTCTGGGGGCGGACTATTGGATTATGGTTGCCGTAAGCATCCTGTTTGCCTGTTTTGCCTTTGCAAGGGATAAAATCAGCCGTATGGCAGGGTTTTTTCTGCTGGCTGTTTACGCAGCCTATCTGTTTTATCTTCTTTCTTCAAACCGCATCGAATCGCTGTAGATGTCCTGGAAGTCGGGCCGGCGGGCCAGTTCGACATATTCAATCTTCCGGGCCAGCCGGGAAGCTCGCTGCCTGCATTGGCGGTTGAGCAAAATCATCTGGGCTCCGGCACCCGCCGCATTCCCGATAAACTGTATCTTGTCAGGGGCAATGGAAGGCAGAAGTCCGATTCGGATTGCACTGGTTTTTTGGATATAATTTCCGAAAGCTCCCGCCAGAAAGAGAGTCTGTATCTCTTCTAATTCGATATCCATCGTTCGGAGCAGAACGGAAATCCCTGCGAAGATAGCGGCCTTGGCCAGCTGGAGCTCGCGGATATCTTTCTGTGTCAGCAGCACAGCCGGCTGGCGGGTTCCGTTTTTCCAGGCCAGCACAAAGGCCGGCTGATTTTCGAACTGTGTGAGCCGTTCAAAGAGAGCCGGCGTCAGGTTATCCCGAAGTTTTGAAATAGGTGCGAACGCTCCGCAGGGTTCGAGGATACCCGCCTGAAGCAGCACAGCCGCCGCATCAATCAAACCGCTTCCGCAGATGGTTTGGGGTTCATCTAGACCGATGACATCCAGAACGATGTCCCCTTCCGAAAGAAGAACGCGCTGAATCGCTCCATTTTCGGCTCGGCTTCCATACAAAATACGTGCCCCTTCGAGAGCCGGCCCTGCAGCACAGCTGGCTGCCAGAAGCCGGTCTTTGCTGCCGAGGACGATTTCACCGTTGGTGCCGATGTCTACAAGCAGGGAAATCGAGTCGAGTCTATCCATCCCGGCCGCCAGGGCAGCGGCAACCGTATCCGAGCCGACAAATCCGGCAATATTTTCCACCGTGTAGAGTCGCCCGGCCGGATGGATGTGAAGCCCCGCTTTGGCAGCCGGCTGGTCGCAGGAAGAAAGGGAGTATGGGCGATACGGAGATTTTCCGAGTGATTCCACCGGATATCCCAGAAGCAGATGATTCATCGTGGTGTTGCCGACTGCGGTGATTTCGTAAATAGTTTCGGGCGAAATCTGCTGCTTTCGGCACAGGCAGACAATCATTTCATTGAGTCTTTCTTTCAGACATCTTCCGAGCCGCTGAAGCCCTTCCGGAGTCTGCGCGTAAACAATCCGGCTAATGACATCGTCCCCGTACTGAATCTGGGGATTGGCGGCCGAAAGAGTTTGAAGGATTTGTCCGTTTTTCAGGTCGATTAAATACAAAACGACTGTCGTGGTGCCGATATCAGCTGCCGCTCCGTAAAAACACGCTGTAGTATCGCCAGGCTCCAAACAAAGCAGACAGCGGTGTTCTTCTTCCACTGTCAGAACCGCCGTTGCACCGTTTGGAAAGGCGGCCCAACTGTCCGGAAGGGAAGCATCCGGATGGATAACCACCGGCGAATGGAAAAAGGAGACCAGTTGCTCAAGAAATCGGCTTGCTGACGCGGGAATTTCGGGAAAAAAATGTTTTTGGATACGAGAGTCCGCGGTCGTTTTGCCCTCAATACCCCGTTCGAGAATCTGGCTTATTCCTCCCCTGCTTTCCGGCGGTATTCGAACGGTTAAATCCTCATAAACCTTGTATTGACAAGCCAATACCTCACTTCCGGACGGTTCAAGAATCACCCGGCATTTCCGGCAGACCCCTGCCCCATGACAGGGAGCATACAGAGCAAGTCCCGCCTGGCTGGAGGCCTCTAAAAGAGTGGCACCCGGATGAACCCTGACGGTTTGCCTGTCGGGCAGAAATGTAATCGTACAGGATTTCACCGGTTTGCCCCTTTAAAAAAAGAAAGCGAAATGAACCGTTCGCATCGATTCGATTCCGCATCTTTCCGCCCTCGAAATTTCTCAGGCGGTAAAAAAACGCCGGCTCAGCTGATTTTGTGCCGGATTTTCCAGCGCATATGACGTTTTTTGCTGCCAATCTTGCGTCTTCGTCTCGGTTTTCCCATTCGGTTCTCCTGCTAAAAAAGTCATTTTCTTGTCGGGGGTATAGTAAGGTGGTATGATGAAAAAATCAAGAGAATGTTCTTTTTTTGGAGGATTCAAAAATGATTCAATGCAAAGATTGTGAAATGTTCGAAATGGACCCGTCCGGGAACCGGAGATTTCGTTGCGACCCATTTCTAAATATAAAAGAGCCGGAATGTCTTCAGAAAATGCAAATCCTCCGACTGGATATTTTGATATCGATTTATCGGGGGATGTCGGCCTGGCAGGAAAAAATGGGGCCTCTTCAGGATAAACTCATCCGGTATTTCAAACGGGAAATTGAGGATCTGGATGAGTCCGAAAACTGGAAAATCGGCCCGGACGAGGAAGATGACGATTCGGAAGAGCCGCTATTTTGATTTCCTCATCAATACTGGATATAACGCATCCGATTATATTTCAGAGATTGCACCCCTTCTTTAAAACAGGGCAATAGAAGGCAAATTTGAAACGTCTAACCAATTAGAAAAATGGCAAGTTAGGATGAGTGAGCAGCCGGACATTGCAGAACTTCTTGAGGAATGCAGACGCGGAAATCCGGACGCACTGGGCCGGCTGGTGGATATGTACTCAGCCCGCTGCTATGGATACTTTTACCGTCTGACCGGCAACCGGGACGCCAGTGAAGAACTGCTCAGCGAGCTGTATATCCGGCTGATTGAGAAAATCAGGACGTTTGAAGGCGGCTCTTTTGAAAAATGGCTGTTTACCATCGCATCAAACCTGTTCCGGGACCGTTTGAGAAAACAGTATCGTCAAAAACGGCTTCTGGAGGAGCAGCAGCGTTTGGCCGAAATAGAATCCGAACCGCCTCGTGAACTCGACGGGGCCTTATCGGACCGTCTGCAGCAGGGATTAAACCGGCTGGATGCGGAAACAGCGGAATTGATAGTCTTGCGTTTTTACGGCGATTTGAGCTTCAAAGAATTGGCCGAAATGAGAGCAGAGCCCATCGGCACAACCCTTTCGAAAGTGCACAGAGGGCTCAAGAAACTGAAAGAATGGATGGAACAATCCAATGAAAGAAAACAGACATCAGCTTGAAACCCTCCTCCGGTGTTTTTATGAGGAGGCGCAGGCCGCTCAGTTTGCCGAAGAAATTGAGGCATGTGAAAAGCTGCTGG
This sequence comes from Anaerohalosphaeraceae bacterium, assembly GCA_037479115.1. NCBI lineage: Bacteria > Pseudomonadati > Planctomycetota > Phycisphaerae > Sedimentisphaerales > Anaerohalosphaeraceae > Anaerohalosphaeraceae bacterium. The sequence continues at coordinate 51,127 of JBBFLK010000007.1, forward strand.
CGGACGATTCTCCCCTGCCTCGTCCGGAAGTCCTGACAGCCATCAAGCAGGCCCTCCGTCAGCGCTCGGCCGTCTTGGCACGCAGAAGACATTTCTATCGACAGGTGCTTACGGCGGCTGCAGCCTGTCTGGCGGCAGGGGTTGGTTTGTTGTGGACCCTTCATCGGCCGTCCCCCGAGGCCGTTTCCGTTCCAACGGCGGCTCTCACGAGCAGTATGGTTCAGGACTTCTTTACCGATGAGACGGTTTCAGAGATATCCTCCAAACTGGATGATATTACCGAGCAGCTTCATGCGGATTCGTCGTCCAACAGGACCGATTCCTGGGAGGCGGAAATCAACCGCGAAATTGAAGAAATGGTGCTGATCGCACAGGCAGATTTCTGGAAAGGATAAGCCCATGATGTTTCCATCCTGGATGCAGAAACGGGTCTGGTTTTTAGTGTCAATAGTATGGCTGCTGATGGGCAGCTGGACGGCTTTAAACGCTCAGGAAAGCGCGTCTGATATATGGACGGAAGACAGCCCTCCCCCGCTGGAGGAGCCGTGGAGCGGCCGTCGGCTGGAGAGTTTCCTGGCCCGTTTGGAACAGGAGGATCCGAATCGTGCCGCTGAACTGCGTTCGCTTCGGCAGAGCAATCCGGAGAAATTTCAGGAAATTATCCGTGCCGAGCTGGAGCGTTTTCTGCGTTCCGGCGACCGTCCTCGCTCGCCGGAGCCGATGGCAGGCCCGCAAGGCCCGATGGGGCCGGGGCCGGGTCGGGGGCCTGAAGGGGCTGGTCCCGGCGGTCCGGGAGGCGGTCCCGGGTCCCGATGGCTGGAACACCTCCAGCGGCGGCATGAGGAGTTCATCCAGTGGCTTCAAAAGAATAATCCGGAACTGGCGGCGGAGCTGGAGCAGATTCGCGAGAAAGACCCCGGCCTTTACTTTACACGGGTCATGGATGCCCGCCGGCGGTATGACCCCATTATGGAGACGGAAAAAAGGAATCCGGAACTGGCCAAAGTCCTTCTGGAAGACCTGGCGATGCAGAAACAGCGAGATGAGCTGCTCAGGAAACTGCGCGGAACAGAGGGGGCCGAACGTGAAAAACTTCTGCAGGAGCTCAAGGCCCTTGTCTCGCAGCGGTTTGACCTGATTATTCGCAAAAAAACTCTTCAGTATCAGGAGCTGGAACAGCGGCTCAAACGGCTGCAGGAGGAAATCGAGAAACGGCGTTCTGAAATCAGCAAACTTCAGGCCGGCAAACAGCAGGCCGTTGAAGAACATGTAAAAGACCTGACTGCTCAGGCGGAAAAAATGACCTGGGATTAATCGAACCGCTCAAAAACGGCGGGCCATTTGTTCTCGCCGGGTTGCCTCCTGAAGAGTGCGTTTTTCTTTGGCGGTCAGAGAGTGTATCCCTTCGCGGTTGACTTTCTCAAGAATGCGGTCCACTTCGGCTTCAAACTGCCGTTCTTCCTCAAGGCGTCGCTGCCAATTCAGTTTTTTCCGGGAAAGTCGAAACCTGGTAAACCAGGGTTTGTAGAGAACATACAGGGCGCCGGCAGCCAATCCTGTGAGATGGGCGGCCTCTCCGCCGGCGTTTTGACCTGTGGCAAACCGCAGCAGACTCAGGATAATCATAATTCCCACCAAAAACACAATCCGGACGGGAATCAGCCCATAAATAAAGACGAGCATATTCGGGTAGAGAATTGCCACGGCCATCAGAACGGCATTGAGAGCTCCGGAGGCCCCTGCCATCGGTCCGGCCGGAAGGAGATGAAGGAGAACCAGCAGGATATAGACCAGTCCGCCGGCGGCTCCGCTGACCAGATAGAACCGCAGGAAGGTCCGGCGGCCCCACTGGTGCTCCAGAATCGGCCCAAAGAAATACAGGACAATCATATTGAAAAGAAAATGCATAGTGTCCCAGTGGAGGAACTGATAGGTAATCAGCCGCCAGACCTGCAGGGAGCGCAGAAGCGTTTCAGGCCAAACGGCTCCCCAGGTAAAAAAGAAGTCTCCGAGGGTCGGCGAGATGCAAAGAACAAACACAACAAAATTCAGCACCAGCAGCCATTTGACAACACTCCAGCCTCGAAAGGCCTCGCCCAAACGCAGAGTCCCGCCTTCTCCCCACGAATCCCGAACATATTCTCGGTCGTACAGTCCCATCCGCCAACACTCATACAAAAACGTTGCTTTTTCATTTTTCCCGGATGTCTATTGGATGCCTGGATTCCCGCCTGCGCGGGAATGACAGCGATTCAAGGGCTGTCTGTGAAGGTCTGACAGCACTTACAACAGCAATCCAAAAGTCCGGATTTCCGCCTGCCGGCGGCTTCCGCACAGTCTCTTTCAATATCCCTGAAATGAGCGGCAGATTCAATCGCAAAATCGGAGGATTATCCCGGCAGAAGAAGATTTGAAATGGGCCGGGGTGGATTCGAACCACCGTAGGCGCTAGCCAATGGATTTACAGTCCATCCCCTTTAGCCGCTCGGGCACCGACCCATACGGTCTCTACCAATTTACGGTTTTTTCATTTTTTTTCAACAGGATTTTTCCAAAACTTACCGGAAAATGCCGACCAGATGGTCCAAGAAAAAAGCCCGGCGGAGAACCGGGCTTTTTTTGTCCTGTTCCGTTCGTTTTTACCACTTGCCGGATTTTCGCATTTCGGCTTTGGGATAATCTTTCAGGCACGCCTCTGTCTTTGCAAGTTCTTCATCGGGCAGTGCGTACGGTTTGAGTTTGCCGGACATGTAGGCGTCGTAGCCGGTCAGGTCCATCAGACCGTGGCCGCTGTAGTTGAAGAGGATGACTTTTTCTTTGCCTTCTTCTTTGGCTTTTTTGGCTTCCTGGATGGCACAGGCGACGGCGTGTGAGGTTTCCGGGGCGCAGATAAATCCCTCGGTTCTGGCCCAGGTCATCGCGGCTTCGTAGCATTCGACCTGATCAATGGCCCGCGGCTTGTGGAGGCCTTCGACAACACACTGACAGACCAGCGGGGCCATTCCGTGATAACGGAGACCGCCGGCGTGGATGGGCGGAGGCACAAAGGCATGTCCGAGCGTAAACATCGCCAGCAGCGGAGTGGTGCCGGCTGTATCGCCAAAGTCATAGGCAAACGGGCCGCGGGTCAGGGTCGGGCAGGCGGTCGGTTCGACGGGAATAATCTCCATTTCGGTTCCGTTGATCTTATCGAGGGTAAACGGAAAGGCCAGACCGGCAAAATTGCTTCCGCCGCCTGCACAGCCGATTACGACATCCGGCAGCTTCTCGCCAATACTCTTGAGCTGGGCTTTGGCCTCCAGTCCGATGATGGTCTGATGCAGCATCACGTGATTGAGGACGCTGCCGAGCGAGTATCGGGTCTTTCCGGTCGGGTCTGTGACGGCCTGTTCAATGGCTTCAGAAATGGCAATCCCCAGACTGCCCGGCGTATCCGGGGTCTTGGCGAGGATGTCGCGTCCTGCCTTTGTTTCGGTGCTGGGGCTGGCCACGCATTTGGCCCCCCAGACCTGCATCATCAGTTTTCGGAAGGGTTTTTGGTCGAAACTGATGCGAACCATAAAAACCTTGCATTCAAGGCCTACTAACTGACAGGCAAAGGCCAAAGCAGACCCCCATTGTCCGGCTCCGGTTTCGGTTGTGAGACGCTTGATGCCGAACTGTTTGTTGTACCAGGCCTGAGGAACGGCCGTGTTGGGTTTGTGGCTGCCGGGCGGGCTGACGCTTTCATCCTTGTAATAGATTTTGGCCGGGGTGCCCAGATACCGCTCAAGGCGTTCCGCCCGCCGCAGCGGAGTCGGACGCCATTGATAAAGGATATCCAGAATCTCCTCGGGGATATCAATCCACCGCTGGGTGCTGACCTCCTGCTCAATGAGATTCATCGGAAAAACCGGAGCCAGCATATCCGGAGTGACGGGTTTTCCGTCGGGTGTCAGGGGCGGCAGCGGCGGAGTCGGCAGGTCGGCGGCGATGTTGTACCACTTTCGAGGTATGTCTTTTTCATGAAGCAAAATCTTTCGAGTCATTGGCTGCTCCTCTTTTTCAGATAACGATTGGTTATGGAATCAGGGTTTTTGAGAATTTTTGACCCTCGGGTAATTTTGCAAAGACTGATTTTCAGGTCTGAGGCGATTTGTCTTTGCGGGACCCTTTCGGAGAGCATCCGCATCAGCTGCCATCGCAAAGACAGGTCGTGAAGTTCCGCGGGAGTAAGAATTTCAGCCAAAAACTGCTTCATTTCCTCCGGAAGGCGGATATGGCAGAGCGCCTCCACAAGTCCCTCGAATCCTGATTGTTCCGCTTGTTTGATGTTGCCTGCCATAGATTCCTTTATAGTTTCTGTAAAAAGAAATGTAAAGAAGAAACCCATGAATGTCGGAAAATCTTTTCAGGCGGCGTAATTGTGCAGCCCCTTGAAGACAGCGGACAGATTGACCCAAAGCAGGGTGCAGAGGACCGCCAAGAATCCGACAAGAATCATCCACAAGTTGCTTTTTACGAAACGAACACCAAAAGCGGCCCGCCAATGAAAATAGGCCAGATAGAGCAGCCAGCAGGCCAAAGACCAGAGTTCTTTGGGGTCCCAGCTCCACCAATCTCCCCAGGCGATTTTGGCCCAGATGCTGCCGAGAATCAGTCCCATTGTCAAAAAAGGAAAGGCCAAACGCACCAATCGGCAGGCCCGGTATTCTCGCTGGACAGGGGCAGCAAAAAGCCCCCCTGCCGCCTGAACGGCTGCCTGGGCCAGCAGGATGTACGCAAACATATACGTTCCCACGTGCGGGATAAAAAAAGGGCTTTGCAGGGCCGGCGGCAACGGACGCGGGTGTTCCGGAAAAACGAATCCGGCGGGAAACAAGATGCAGAAACCGAGCAGGCCTTCGGCAAATTCAGAAAGCGGGTCTGTCATCCCCAGCCATCGTCGGCAAAACCAGGATAACGGACCGAGAAGCATTGCGAGGGTCAGAAAGATTTCAAACATAGTCTGGAGCGGAAATCCGAAGGCCCCCAGCCAATGGAAGAGCCAGGCAGCGGCCGAGGCAATGCAGCCGGCCGTCCAGAACAATCGGCGCATTCGCAACGCAGGGAAGAAGACTCCTGCTGCCGATAGGGCATAAAAAACCATTCCCAGATAAATCAGGAAACCGATGGGTGAAGTTTTAATCTGAATGGTGCCGCTCCTTTCTGAATGCGTGCAAAAGGGGAATCAGCCAAAAATGTCCTGCTGTACCGAGCATCAGGAGAGAATATCCTGTCAATACAGCCGGAAACCCGCGATTGCTCACAACACCGAGTATTGAGTAATATCCTTTCTCATCTTGCCCCCAAGATTGCTGAATAAAGGTGTATCCGCCGTAAACCAGAGGGCGATTGACCCGAATGGAATGAACGGTCGATTGTCCGTTCCGGTGGAGGCTGATGCGGCTCTCATACTGTCTGGGCATTTGCGGGGCTGAATAAGCGATGATGCAGCGGTTGAAAGGCGGCGCCCAGAAATCCTTTTGTTCCCAGACATAATAATACTCCTCGGTTCCGTCCGGCCAGAGCAGTTTGAGTTCAAAACCGGGATTTCGAATCTGAGCCGGTCCTTCCGCCGGAACGGCGCGTCCCTGCTGACGGCGCAGCTGAAGATTGTTATAGCGCTGAAGCACTTCGAGGCGGAGCCCCCCTTCCAGCTCGACAGGCCCTTCCGGAATCTGCGGAAGAGTGCAGAGATTCTGCCGTGTGTTTTTGTCGAACAGGCGAAGAGAAGGCGAGTCATAATAAGTTATAGTGAACTCTTCTAAACGGAAATCAAAAGGAAGAGAGCCGATTTCACGGCCGGCGGCATCATACACTTTATTGGTTTCTTCCTGTTCCGAAAGAATTAGATACCCTTTTGCAATTTCCGGGGCTCTCCCGAAACGATTTCTCCACTCGAAAGACCTGGGCCCCCCCCATAAACCGCCTGCAAAAACGAACAAGGTTCCTAAATGCAGCATTAAGAGAAACGGCTTTGTCCAGAACGTTGGATTCCGCAAAGAAAAAAGAAGAAATAAGACCCAGATAAGCCAGAAAAGACTGAGCGGACCGGATTGGAAAAATGAGGCGGCCGCCCGGCTGCCGAGGAATGAGGCGAAGACGCACAGAACGGCCCACAATCCGAGCAGAATTACTGAGGCAAGCAGCCAAAACTGATGTTTTTTCATTTGTTCCCCGAAAAAAACGTTTGAAATTTCGGGGTTATTATGTCGGCTTTCCAGGCCATTTTCAAGGAAAAATGCGGCGGAGCATTCCGTGTTATTCTATCCACATCGTCCTGAAAAATGGTATTGCTTTTCTAAAAGGAGCCCTTATAATGCATGGTTTATTCGATTTGGGAAGAAATGCTTTTCTTGCCGTGATAAACAGAACGAGTGGGGCCTTTTTCGGAGGCCCGGGAAAAGAGCGTATCAGGAGCGGTTTATATGGTATCCCTTGCACAGGCAGAGATGGAACTATTTGACAAAGAGACATCAGCCCTTACGTTGGAGATGATTCGGCAAATGTGGCTTTCCGCCAATTCGAGCGAACGCTCTCGAACGGCCCTGCTGGAGAAAGCTCGGAACTCGAAAAATATGACGGCCTGCGGTCTGGCCTATCTTTTCTGCGGCCAGAACACACAAGCCGTCAGCACACTCGAAAAGGCCCCGGACAGTTGGCAGAAATATATGGGGCTTGGATATGCCTACCGGCAGCTTCAGGAATATGAAAAGGCCGCTGCTGCCTTTGACAAGGCCGTTCAATACGAAGCAGATCCGATGTTTGCGGCTCTGGAAAAAGCGGCGGCTTACCGAATGGCCGGCGACCTTGACAAGGCCGCCCAGACCCTTGCCGCCTACAGCCAGATGGAAAACATCAGTGCGGAATACCACTTTCAAATGGGCAAGCTGCTGGATGCACAGGGGGACTATGAAAAGGCCGTTCAGCATTACCAGACAGCCCTCGAAATCGACCCGTCCCATGCGGAAGCCCGTTTTGCGCTGGCTTACGCCTGCGACCTTCGGGGCGACGAAGAGACCGCGGTGTCGCTGTATCAGGAACTGATTCGACAGCAGCCGACTCATGTCAATGCCCTGCTGAATCTGGCGGTGCTGTATGAGGATGCCGGTCAGTATGAGCAGGCCCTTCGCTGTGTGGAGACAGTTCTCCGCTCGCATCCCAATCATCCCAAAGCCCGTCTGTTCCAAAAAGACATCTCCAGCTCCAAGGTGATGGTCTATGACGAGGAACGGGAGAAGCGCAAAGACCGGCAGAATAAGATTCTTGAAATTCCGATTTCCGACTTTGAGTTATCGGTTCGAAGCCGCAACTGTTTGAAGAAAATGAATATCGAAACCCTCGGAGACCTTCTGAAGACAACGGAGGCGGACCTGCTTTCGTATAAGAATTTCGGGGAAACTTCGCTGATGGAAATCAAGCGGATTCTGGAGTCAAAAGGCCTCCGTCTCGGGATGGCTCTGGAGGAAAAGCCGGTTGGAGCGGCCGAGCCCCCTGTTGTGCCCGGCGCCAGTCCGGAGGTTTTGTCCAAATCGGTGGATGAGCTCGAACTGTCAGTACGGGCTCGGCGAGCAATGACGCGTCTGGGCGTCAAAACGCTGCTGGACCTGATCGGAAAGACGGAAGCCGAGCTGCTCGGCTGCAAAAACTTCGGAATGACCAGTCTGAATGAGGTCAAGGAAAAACTCAGCAAGTACGGCCTCAGCCTCCGAAAGCTGGAATGAACGTCCACCCGAAGCCGGAATGAGAAACCGACGTTGAATCAGACGGACTTTTCTCCGGGATGCGCCGTGAGACAGAAGAACTGGATACGGATTCTGACGGCGTGGCTGATGCTGTATGCCGGCTGCAGCCGAACCCCTTTGCCGGATGTAACCAGCGGCATGGAGGAGCCTGAAGACCGCTGGATGCGGGTTTTGCTCTTTGGCAATTTGAATGAGTGCACGGTGTACAGTTACGGCAGTCTGGTCATTGAAGACCAGCAGACCGCTGCCAGCGTCCGCTTTGAAAAACCGTATCAGACCCTTTTGGTTCGATGGGACGGCGAAGGATTCCAGGTCGGCGACCATCGGTTTCAAAACGATATTCTGATTCGTACGGGAAGTCCGTTTGTTTTTGAAGTGGAGCAGGTTCCGTTTCGGGGACATCTGCGCCTGGTTCAGAACCCGGAGGGGAATGGGTTTCTGGCGGTCAATCATGTTCCGCTGGAATCCTATCTGCAGGGAGTGGTTCCGGCGGAGATGCATTCCTACTGGGAACCGGAGGCCTTAAAGGCCCAGGCAATTGTCTGCCGCACGTATTCGCTGTATATCAAATACCGATTCGGCGCCGGACGTCTTTGGGATTTGAAGCGTACCCAGGCCAATCAGGTCTATAACGGAGTGCAGGCGGAAACCAGACCGACGAATCTGGCGGTGTTTGAGACCGCCGGCCAGGTGCTGGTTTGCCCGGATTCAAAGGGGCAGTGGCGGCTTTTCCCGGCGTATTACAGCTCCATCTGCGGAGGGCATACGGAAAACAGCCGCAATGTCTTTGGAGACACCGTCAGGACGCTCGAAGGGGTTCCCTGTCCTTTTTGCCGGCAAACAGCCCGTGCAGACTTTTATTTCTGGAGCGGCGTTCTGGTGGACCGCAAAACCCTCACGGAACGGCTCGTTCAGCGGTATCCTGCCCTGTCTCGCCTGGGCGAAATTGAGCAGATTGAACCGGTGCGCCTCTCCGAGTATGGTCGAGTCACTTCTGTGCGTCTGCACGGCATCAGCGGCCAGACAGCTCTTCTGCGCGGGGAGGATTTTCGGCTGACCGTTGATCCGAGCGGACGGCGGCTCAGGAGTACGATATTTACCCTGCGGTCAACCGCGGCGGGCTTTGAATTTATCGACGGACGGGGATTCGGACACGGGGTAGGACTATGTCAGAGCGGAGCGCAGGCCCTGGCCCGTCAGGGGAAAACCTGTCGGGAAATTACTGACTATTATTATCCGGGCAGCCGGATTGTTCAGCTGGCAGAGAACGGATGAGACCATTTACTGTTGAAGCAAAGGATTCCCAAACGGCGGCTCGATGCGGACAGCTGCGGACGGAACACGGTGCGGTTCAGACACCGGCGTTTATGCCGGTGGGCACACGCGGCTGCGTCAAGGGCATTCTTCCTCAGCAGCTTCGCCAGACCGGGGCGGAAATCATGCTGGCCAATACGTATCATCTGCTGCTTCGGCCCGGGGCGGATGTGGTGGAATCTCTGGGCGGTCTGCACCGGTTTAGCGGCTGGGACGGGCCGATTTTGACGGACAGCGGCGGCTATCAGATTTTTTCGCTGAGCAGCCTGAACCGCGTGGACGACGACCGGGTTGAATTTGCCAGCCATATCGACGGGTCTCCGGTGGTCCTGGATGCAGTTATCGCCACGCAGATTCAAAACCGGCTCGGTGCGGATATCATTATGTGTTTTGACGAATGTACACCGTATCCGTGTCCGCCGGACCGTCTGGAAAAGGCGGTCGAGCGAACCGTTCGCTGGGCGCAGTGGTGCCGACAGGCCCATCAGAATCCGCGGCAGCTGCTGTTCGGAATTGTCCAGGGCGGGACGGATTTGCGGCTGCGCCGTCAGTGTGCTGAAGCCCTGGTTCCGATGGATTTTGACGGCTATGCCGTCGGAGGGCTGAGCGTGGGGGAAGGTCATGACGCTCTCGTGCAGACGACGGCCTTTACAGCCCCGCTGCTGCCGGCGGACCGTCCGCGGTACCTGATGGGAGTCGGTATGCCGGCGGACATTGTGGCAGCGGTGCGGGCCGGTATCGATATGTTTGACTGTGTTCTGCCCACCCGAAACGGACGCAATGCTTTTGCGTTTACGGAAAACGGACCGATTCGGCTCCGCAACAGCCGGTGGACGCAGGATTCCGGGCCGATTGAAGAAGACTGTCCCTGTCCGGCCTGCCAATCGTTTTCGAAAGCCGCAATCCGGCATTTTTTTAATGTGGGAGAAATGCTCGGGCCGATTCTTGCGACCCTGCACAATTTAACGTATTATCAGCGTCTGATGCAGACCATCCGTCAGAGGATTCGGGACGGTTCCTTTGAGGCATGGTCCAGAGAGTTTATTGAAAGACACAGAAAAGATTTGCAAATGGAACATTCGGAAATCACAGAGAGGAAGGAAGGCCTATGAAATCGATATGGATGCTGGCCGCCGCCGAAACGCCGGCGGAGCAGACGGAAGTCATCACCGCCCAGCCTCAGACAGAGGGCAAAACGGAGACCTCGATACTGGAACAGAAAACCGCCGGTGAGCCGGGCGAGGGGCCGGACAGGCCTCAGCCGAATCCGTGGGTTCAGATGCTGCCGTTTTTCATCATTCTGATTGTGATGTATCTGCTGCTGTTTCGAGGCCCCCGACGCAAACAGCAGGAACATCAAAAAATGGTGTCTTCTCTGAAGAAAAATGACCGCGTCCGAACCATCGGCGGCATCTACGGAACGGTGGTGGATGTGCGGCCGGATGAAATCGTTCTGAAAGTGGATGAGTCCACCAATACGAAAATCCGGGTGATTCCGTCGGCCATTGCCACGGTGATTACAGACGAAAAGAAATAACGGCAACGCAAAGGATTAACTCTCAGACAGGAACCCATTATGAATAAGAACTTAATCTGGAAATTGCTTCTGATTGCGGTACTGCTGATTTTGGCTTTTTGGGTTGTTTATCCTCCGCAGGAACGGCTGAAACTGGGCCTGGACCTGGCCGGCGGCACCAGTTTGATTTATGAAATCGACACGACGGGGCTTACCGCCGAGGAGCGCAAAGGGCTGGCCGAAAGCATGATTCCCATTCTGATGAAGCGAATCGACCCGACGAACATGGCCAACATCGTGATGCGTCCTCAGGAGGATACCCGGATTGAGATTCAGCTTCCGGTTGCCAGTCCGGAGACCCGCCGCAAACGGCAGGCGTTTCAGGAGGCGATTCAGAGTCTGGAACGGGACAATCTGAATCTGCTCCAGATCAAAAAGGCGCTGTCTCTGCCGAAAGAGGAGCGGCAGGCCCAGCTGACGGCAATGGCTCAGGGCCATCCGGAGCGGCTCGCTGTTTTGACGGCTTTGGCCGAAACATATGACTGGCGGACTTCGCTTCAGAATGAGCGGGACCAGGCGTGGGCCCAGATGGAAGCCCTGCTTGCGCCGCTTCGGGAGCAGGGGTTGGATACCGATACCATCCAGTCCAACATTGCTCTGTGGAATGAACAGCCGCAAGAGCGGCGAACGGAGGCGATGAAGGGGTTTGTCAAGTGGCTCAAGCCCGCCGAACCGGCTCAGGAGGAGCTGACGGAGGAACAGACGGCCCTGCTGGATGTTCTGCAGCAGTATTTGGCGTTTTACGGCCGTTGGGCCATGTCGGTCAACGAATTAACTCGGCCGATAGACGGGGCCAATGTCCGGTGGAATAAGGCCGTTGCCGACCTGAATCGGCTGAATCTGAATCTGCAGCAGCTGCAGGATATTCTCGACCTGCCGGCCAATTCGGCCCGTCGGCGGGAAGCCCTGGACGAGCTGAAAAAGCAGTTTCCGGATCGGGCGGAAAAACTCAGTCAGGTGGAAAAACTCTTTGAGGACTACCGCAAGGTAGCCGGCCTGCTGGATGACCCGGAGGACCTCAAGCGGATGCTGAAGGGCGCCGGTGTTCTCGAATTCCGGATTCTGCCGACCCCTGACGACGGCCGAACCAACATGGATGAGATTCGCGGCTATCTGGAAGCCCTTCGTTTAAAAGGACCGCGACAGGCCTCCGACGCCAAATATGTCTGGGTCGAAATTGAGGACCCGGCCAACTGGCCGCAGGGGCTGGGAATTGTAGGCACGTTTGGGGATAAGCAGTACGTGCTGGCCAGCAATCAGCCGAAGGAATGTATGCTGCATTCTCCGGACAAAAAATGGAGGCTTCGGCGGGCATCCCCGACGCGGGACGACAAAGGACATCGGGCTATCAGCTTTACATTTAATCAGACAGCCGCCAATCTGTTTTTCAATCTGACCCAGTCGAATCTTGGCCGACCGCTGTGCATCATTCTGGATGACAGGGCTCTGTCGGCTCCGACCATTCGGGCGGCCATCAGCACACAAGGAATCATCGAAGGCCGATTCAGCCCCACGGAGCAGATGGATTTGGTTAACAAACTTAACGCCGGTTCGTTTCGGGCCAAGCTGTCGGAAGTGCCGATCTCCGAAAAAACCATCGGTCCCCTGCTGGGAGCTGACAATCTGCGGCAGGGCCTTCGAGCCGGGTATACGGGGCTGATAGCCGTCGGAGTTTTCATGCTTTTCTATTACCTGCTGGCCGGAGTGCTCGCAGATATTGCCCTGATGCTGAACCTGCTGTTTGTTCTGGCGATGATGGCGGCCTTTAATGCCACGTTTACGCTGCCGGGCATCGCCGGTTTAATCCTGACAATCGGCATGAGCGTGGATGCCAACGTGCTGATTTTTGAACGAATCCGCGAGGAGCAGAAACGCGGCTCGGCCCTTCGTGCGGCGATTGCCAATGGTTACGGTCGGGCTTTTCGGACGATTTTTGACGCCAACCTGACTACATTCGGCGTTGCCTTTATTCTGCTGATGGTGGCCTCGGAGGAAATCAAGGGATTTGCCATCGTTTTGATGCTCGGTATTGTGTCGAGCATGTTTACCGGATTGTTTGTCACGCGGGTGATTTTTGATTTTCTGATCAGCCGCAGGATTCTGACTCAGCCGCTGAAAATGTTTGCTCTTTTCCAGCAGGTTCGTGTGGACTGGATGAGTCTTCGGCCGGTGTTTCTGGTCATTTCCGGAACGCTGATGCTCGGCGGTCTGGCGGTTTTCTTTACACGCGATGAGACGACCAACAGCAAATATGACATTGAGTTTACCGGCGGAACCAGCGCTCAGATTGACCTGAAACCCGGAACCGCCTATACGCGAAGAATTGTGGAGGAAAAGTTCCGCCAATACGCTGAATCCATCGGCAACCGGGCGCTGGCGGCGGCCAAAGTGTACAGCATCGGCGACAGCGGACTTCAGTATGAAATCACCACAACGGAAACCAACCGCGGGCGAGCGGAAATTCTCTTTAAAGAACCCGGTCAGACCGTTCAGAGCGTTCAGAGTGCGATTCTGTCGGCTGCTCAGAAACTGCACCAGTCCCTGCCGTCTCTGGAAGTAAAGACGCTGGGAGACAACCGGTTCCAGATTACGACCCGACGGCTGAACCTTTCGCTGATTCAGGAAGTGCTCCAGAATGCGTTCGGTGAAAAAGCCGAAATTGTTGAGATGAAAGTGGATGAAATTGTCAGCGATGCGATTCGAGCGGCCTTTAAGGATTTGCTGGCGGTCAAAGAAAACCTTAACCCGCAGATACTCTCTGCACGCGAGGTACCGATCGGCACGCCGGAACTGGCTGACTTTGTCGGAGGGGTTCAGATTCATGTGAAATTGGGGGTCCCGACAACCGCCGGTGATATTCGCACCCGGCTGCTGGATTTAAAATTTAAGCGGGATACCCAGCATTTCCAATGGTACCCCTTCCAGCTCCTGCACCCCAACCTGACGGAACTTCCCGATGAGCAGATTGTTGAGGAATTCCTCTATGTGAGCATGCATCCGGAAGCGGCATTCCGGTCGCTGTCGGAAGAGGAACGCGTTCAGTACACCAACAATGAAACCGCCCGGGTGATGCAGGCCCTTTCGATGGAAACATCGCTGTCCCGTGTTACGCAGATCGACCCGTCCATCGGCTCGGAGGCAAAGGTGCGGGCGCTGCTGGCCATCATTCTTTCGCTGGCGGCGATTGTGCTTTATATCGGGTTCCGATTCGGCAGTGTCCGCTACGGCATGGCGGCTATCATCGCCCTTGTACACGACGTCTCCATTACGCTGGGGCTGGTTACGGCCTGTACCTATGTCGCCGGCACTCCGCTGGGCCAGGCGCTCGGCATTTTGGATTTCAAAATCAATCTGGAAATGATTGCTGCCTTTTTGACGATTATCGGGTATTCACTCAACGATACCATCGTTGTATTCGACCGCATTCGTGAAAACCGCGGCAAGACCCTGACGCTGACTCCCAAGTTAATCAATGACAGCATCAATCAGACGCTTTCGCGTACGTTCCTGACCTCGTTCACCACCTTTATGGTGCTGTTTATTATGTATGTCTGGGGCGGCACCGGAATGAGAGGTTTCAGCTTTGCCCTGCTGATGGGTATCATCGTCGGGACCTACTCGTCCATCGCGATTGCGGCTCCGATTCTGCTGCTGGGCGGAAAGAGTCAGGACAAAACCTGAACCCGCAGGACAGTTTGAGAACAGAAAGCCCCTGCCGCCGCGGCGGGGGCTTTCTGTTTAGAATCGAATCTGATACCGGATACCGACCATCGTCGGTTCTTCAATCCAGCTTGTTCGGTCGGGATAATTCTTTTTGTGTCCGGAAGAATAGGAATAGCGTTTGTTATCTCCAACCACAGGGATATTCTGGACATAAAAGGTCAATTCAGCCGCCTTGGTGATGTGGTAAGTTAAGGACACATTGGCCGTCATTTCCATATCATAGGCATTGTGTTTTTTGACATCACGGATTCTTGCCGCCACCCCGCCGGCTTCCGCTACGGCATTCAAACCGTCACGGGCACCTTCAAATCCCCAGAAAGTTTTCAGGTTGCCGTGGAGAACCAATTTCCCGTCAAAGAAGCGGATATTGCTGAACAGTTTTGTTGCATGGTTGGACCAGTTGTTCAAATCATTTCCTTTGGACCTGATAATGACGCCGGAGCCCGCATTGACATAATAATCCGAATAACTGATGCCGGAAGCGGTCATTCCCTTGTCGAGCTGCCAGTCCAGCTGTTTGACAAACGAATGATTGATACCGAGATTCCAGTTTTCTTTTTTGTACTGAGCTTCGAGTTCAATACCGGCGGTTCGCAATGTTCCGATGGGAGCACTTCGGCGGGTCGTCCAGTCCCAGGCGATTACGGCATTTCGATTCAGGAAGGTTGAGGCCTGATAAAAAAGGTTTTTCCCGCCCTTGCCGGAATAAATCAATTCGAATGTATCCAGTTTTTCCGGCTTATTGGACGCGCCGAGCTCGTGGCTCATATACAATTCTTCCTGGGTATTCATCCGGACAGACCGCTGGGCGATGAACTTGAGGTACTCTTCTTCTTTCAACTCGTATATCCAGGCGAATCGAGGGGAGAACATATAGTCGGTATAACTGTGTTTGTCCAGTCGGGCCGACCACAGGGTGCTCATCCGTTGACTGTGTTTCAGATTGACTTCGCCGAGAAAGGCATAGCTTCCGGTTTCCCATCCTTCCCCGACGGGGAAATAACGGTCGCTGGAACTGTTAATCTGTCCGTCTCCGGTTCCGTAGGCGTCTGAGGTCGGGCCGCTGATAATTCCGTCAGCCAGACGCAGACCGTCGTCTTTGTCTTTGCCCCAGCCGGGGCGAATCAAATCGTAGCTGGCTTCAAATCCTACGGCTGCTTTGAGCCAGTCTTTGTCCGGTTCATAATTCAGCATAAAGCGGGTATAGTATTCCCACTCCGACCAAATCCATTTGATGTTTCTCAGATTGTCCTTGTGATTGTTAATGGTTGCCCCCCATTTTTCTATATTATGGACATCAATGGAGCTCAGACCGAATGTGGATTTCAGGGTTAGCTCGTCTGTTAACTGGGCCGTGTTTTCGAGGGCCGTCTGGAAATAGCGGTAGCGGGCCTGGCGGAAGTCTCTGTATTTGCCGTCGATAAGATATTTGGTCCCCGAGCCCTGTGCCAGTTCCGAAGAGGTGTTTGTATAGCGTGCCCAGAACCGCCAGTTTTCCCAGAAGTTGAAATCCACGTGGGCTTTGATTTGGGGTTCATTGAAGAAGTCTGTCATATACGTAAACGGCGGGCGAGGCCGGTAGGGAGAAGTAGGATATCCTTTTACATAGCCGCTTCGTGCGGTATTTTCTACGCCGAAGAGGTCGGGGGTAATCCCGGCGGTATCCGTAATACTCAAATAGGAATAAAGTGAAACCTTTTCTGTGTTGTATCCGTAACTGATGGAGTTGCCGATGCTGTCGTATTTATCCCAGAATTTTCCGGCCAATTGCAGTCCCGGGTGGTCTTTCGCCTTTTTTGTGGTGATATTGATGACCCCGCCGATGGCTCCCGGTCCGTAAGTCACCGACCCCGGCCCGCGGATGATTTCCACTCGTTCAATATCGCCCAAATCCCAGTTGAGCAGCTCCAGACGAGCCCCGTAATGGGCCTTGATGTTTACATTGATTCCGTTGACATTCACGAGGAATTTGTAGGGCCGATCGGCAATAATGCCGCGGATACCCGGCACAGGCCCGATGCTGTGGTTCATGTACAGGGCGCCGGGCACATAGATTTCAATCAGGTCGAGCAGATTGCGGGCCGGCGTACGGGCAATGTCTTCGGCGGTGATGATCGTTACACTGGCCGGAACTCTGAAGGGGTCCTTTTCAGTAATGGAGCCGGGTACAAAAAGTTCGATGTTCATCAATTCGTCCAGCGACATGTCAAAAAGGTCGTTTCCGGACGGATTCTGAGCAAAAAGAACCGCGGCAAAAAGGCAGAAAAACCCTCCATAAGTCCCCCGTATTTTTGCATCCGCTCTCGGCATCGGCTGACTCCTTATTTTCACTAACCGATTTTGGGAAAGAGATTTACGCTTTTATGTCGGCCGACAAAGACCTTCACTTCACCGAGAGCGACAAAACAGAGGCACCGGAAATGGAGGACCTAATTTATTCCGATAATATCCCGAAAATAAAGAAATCCTGCAGGGAAATGAAAAAAGGGGTTTTGCAGAGATTCTTTTTTTTTCTAAAAAAAGACAAAATAGACTTTTATAGGCCCCTCAAAACTCTTTGTTATGCGGGCTCTATCTCTTAATCGCAGACGGCGATTTCCGGGGCCGGCCCGATGACCTGAAGGTAATCAATATTGGCACAGCCGGCACTGTTGGTTGCTTCGAGGCGGATGTCTTTCAGTCCGGCCGTCATCGGCACGCTCACACTCTGATAAGCCCAGCTGCTCCAGGCCCCGGTGGCCGGAAAATTGATGGAGGAGACCGCTTCGCCCCCGTTGACCAGCAGACGAGCTGTTCGGTCGGAGGCGCCGTTGGCAAAGCGCCAAAGGAAGGTATAGGTGCCGGGCTGGATGAGACGAATTTTCCAGTTGATGCCGGCTCCGGCGGCGTTGGTGGTATCCAGAAAACCGACTCCGGTGAATCCGGGATGCTTGCCGTAATCGACTATCCCGTCCACGCGGCAGAAGCCGACGGCATCCTCCTGAAGGAGAATATTCACTTCGCCGGTTTGAGGAACGGCACAGGCCTGCACGGAATAGACGGATTCGTTCGAGCTTCTATCAACCGCTGTGACGACATAATAATACATAGTCCCGTTGACGGCTGCGGAATCCGTGAATTCCGACATAGACAGGAGAGAGCTGTTGACTTTTGTATAACCGGAACCCGAAACTGTGGAACGGTACACATTGTATCCGGCCAGGTCCGATTCCGAATTATCGTCCCACTGCAGGAAGACCTGGGCATTTTGCCCCAGAGCCCGCAAATTCGCCGGAGCGGCCGGCGGGGTTGTATCCGGAGGGACATAAAGCCAATTGCTCACAAAGAGAGCCAGTTCTTCCAAATCAACAATGCCGTTCGGATAGTAGTCTGCGTTTTCGATGCCGCTGACGGCCTTCCAAAGCCCTGCAAAGACCGCAAAATCATTGTAATCGACCCATCCATTCAAATCAAAATCCCCATACATCCCGAACATCCAGTGAGGCGGATAGCCGTCTTTGCCGTCGGCGCCGGCCCCCCACTGCACAATCGTCGGAACCATCAACGCATCGTCCAGTGTATAAGCATACGGCGGTGCAAACACGCTGTCCGTGCCCGGATGCACAGTGCCGGTGCAGTTGTCCAGAATATTTCCCGAAGCTGCGATTTTGCCTTTTACCGTATCATCGTAGTCAATATTGTAATAAGGATTATTGACTTCTTTGAAGTAGTTGTTTTCAATGAGACATTCGGAATACAGTCTCGCCCAGACGCCGTAGAGAGTCTGAACTCCGGTGCAGTGATAATAATTATTATACAGGTGCACTTTTCCGAATCGAACCGATGGAATTCGCTGCAGACACATCGGCCCGAACCAGTTGTGATGAAACGTGATGCGGAGCTTGCCGTAGTCATCCGTCGCGCTGTCGCTGCTGCCGACCAGACTGACCCGCTGATTGTTCATCGGCTGGGTAAAATAAAATTTGCACCAGGAGACAGTGACATTGTCGGAACGGCGTGTAATATCCACCAGACCGTCGTAGCAGTCATAAATAGTGCATTTTGTGATGAACACATTTGTTATATCTTCTTTCACGGCGATTCCGTTGCCTTCCCCGTACCCCTGCGGACACCGAATCGTCAGCCGCTGAATGATGACATTCGAACAGCCCTTCTTAAAGCCGAGCATTCCGATGATTGTGGGATTCGTCCCTGTGCCTTCGATGGTTTTGTTGGACTGGATGCTGATTTTGCCCCCAATGGAAGCTAAGTCTAATGTACCGGAGACCTGAATGATATAAGGGGTGTTGACGGTTTCCGCATAGGTCTTCAGATCTGCAGGGGTGGATACAACAACAATGGTCCCCCCTGCTCCTCCAGTTGTATTCTGCCCAAAACCGTCTGCTCCGTGTGAAACAGCCCCACACGCGATTATCAGGAAAACAAGCACTGTTTCTTTCATTGGTTTTTTTTCCTCTCCATCCGGTCAAACAACCCCATCTTGAATCAAACTTCTACTATATTTTCGCTCCGTTTTAGCTGTTTCACAAGGCAATCTTGCGCCCAAAAAAAGACAATTTTGCGCACGTTTCCGTCTTCAGGCCGCCGTGGGAAAAAAGATTTGCGTAAAATTCTGAAAAAACTCTTCTTGCACTCGCACAAAAGGTTTCTATAATGGCTTCAGTAATCGATTACTGAACGCTGATATTGGGAGAAAGCAATGTACCTTCTTGGTTATGATTCCGGCACCTCCTCTATCAAAGCCACCCTTTTGGATTCCCAAACCGGGAAAGTCGCCGCTTCGGCTGCCGCACCGAAAAAAGAAATGCCTATCGAAGCTCCTCAGCCCGGCTGGGCCCAGCAGAATCCGCATGACTGGTGGGTCAATCTGAAAGCGGCTACCGCGGAAGTTTTAAAAATATCCGGAGTTAATCCATCCGATATTAAAGCCGTCGGGATCACCTACCAGATGCACGGGCTTGTCTGTATTGACAAATCCGGCAGTGTGATTCGTCCCGCGATTATTTGGTGCGACAGCCGGGCCGTTGAAATCGGCAATCAGGCCGCCAAAGACCTCGGGCCGGAGCGTTGCCTGCGCGAACTGCTGAACTGTCCGGGCAACTTTACGGCCAGCAAGCTAAAATGGGTCATGAAGAATGAACCCGACCATTACAAAAATATCTGGAAAATCCTGCTTCCGGGCGACTGGCTGGCGCTGAAAATGACCGGACGGGCGGTCACGACGGCCTCCGGACTTTCGGAGATGATACTCTGGAACTTTCCAAAGGCCGCACCGGCTGATTTTTTGATGGATTATTACGGATTTGACCCTTCTTTTCTTCCTGAATTGGTGCCGACGTTCGGCCTTCAGGGGGAATTGACAAAAGAGGCCGCTGCGGAGTTGGGGCTGAAAGCCGGTACCCCTGTAACGTATCGCGCAGGCGACCAGCCCAATAATGCCCTGTCGCTCAACGTCCTCGAGCCGGGCCAGATTGCGGCTACGGCGGGCACCAGCGGGGTTGTGTACGGCATCAGCGACCGCCCTGCCTATGACCCGAAATCCCGCGTCAATATCTTTCTCCATGTCAACAATACCCCTGGGCAGATTCGCAACGGGGTTCTTTTGTGCATCAATGGGACGGGAATCCTGAACAGCTGGCTCAAACATACGGTTGCGGCCGGCAGAGACTACCCGGAAATGAATGCCCTGGCCGAGCAGGTTCCCATCGGCAGCGAAGGGCTGGTGATTCTGCCCTACGGCAACGGAGCGGAACGCACGCTGGAAAACCGCAATCTCGGGGCTTCAATTCACAATCTGAACCTGAACCGCCATCATCTCGGTCATCTGCTGCGGGCCGGACAGGAAGGAATCGTTTTTGCTCTCCAGTACGGACTGGAAATTATGAAGGATATGGGCATTCGGATGGACACAGTCCGTGCCGGAAAAGCCAATATGTTCCTGAGCCCTGTTTTTGCCCAGACTTTTGCGACCCTGACCGGAGCCGTTGTTGAATTGTACAATACAGACGGTTCGCAGGGAGCCGCCCGCGGCGCCGGAATCGGGGCCGGCATTTACAAAACATTTGCCCAGGCCTTTGAGACCCTCCAAAAGGTGGAAACTATCGAGCCCAAACCGGCACAGGCTGAACCTTGCCGTCAGGCCTATGCGGCATGGCGGAATATCCTGCACAAACAGCTCGGATAACCTATAAAAAAGAAAGGGGAAAACAATGACGGAGTATTTTCCTGAAGTCAAAAAGGTGGTGTATGAGGGGCCGGATTCCAAGAATCCTCTGGCGTTTAAGCATTACAATCCCAAAGAAAAGGTGATGGGCAAAACGATGGCCGAGCATCTGCGCTTTGCCGTTTGCTACTGGCATACGATGAAGGGGCTCGGGGCGGACCAGTTCGGGATGAATACCATTGTCCGCAGCTATAACAAGGCCTCCGACCCGATGCAGCGGGCTGAACAGACCCTACAGGCGGCGTTTGAATTCTTCACGAAACTGGGGGTCCAGTTCTGGTGCTTCCATGACCGCGATATTGCGCCGGAGGCGGATAATCTGGCCGAAACGAACAGGCGTCTGGACAAAATCGTGGCGATGGCCAAGAAGCTGCAGTCGGATACGGGCGTAAAGCTCCTCTGGGGCACGACCAATGCCTTCTCGCATCCGCGGTTTATGGCCGGAGCGGGAACCAATCCGGACCCGCATGTGTTTGCCTATGCCGCCAGCCAAATCAAGAAAGCAATGGAAATTACCAAAGAGCTCGGCGGTGCAGGATACGTCTTCTGGGGCGGCCGGGAAGGGTATGACACACTGCTGAATACCGATATGAAGCGGGAGCTGGACCATATGGCCCTGCTGCTGCAGATGGCGGTCGATTACAAAAAGAAAATCGGTTTCAAAGGCCAGCTGTACATTGAGCCCAAACCGAAGGAACCGACCAAGCACCAGTATGACTTCGATGCGGGCAACTGTTATGCCTTCCTGCAGAAGTACGGTCTGGTGGAGCACTTCAAACTAAACATCGAGGCCAACCATGCTACGCTGGCGGCTCATACATTCCATCATGAGCTGGCCTTCTGTGCCGCCAACAACCTGCTCGGGTCGGTGGATGCCAATCGCGGAGACCTGCTGCTGGGCTGGGATACGGACCAGTTCCCGACTGATTTGTATGATACGACACTGGCGATGTATATTATTTTGAAGGCGGGCGGATTCACGACCGGCGGTCTGAATTTTGACGCCCATGTGCGTCGGCAGTCTATCGACAATGTGGACCTCTTTTATGCTCATATCGGGGCGATGGACGCCTTTGCCCGCGGCCTGAAGATTGCCGCTCGTCTGATGAAGGACAAGGTGTTTGACAAGGCCATCAAAGAACGCTATGCCGGCTGGGATACGCCGTTTGGGCGAGCCATCGAGGCAGGCAAGATGGACTTTGTGAAGCTCGAGAAATACATTCTCGAAAAGGGAGAACCGAAACTCCGTTCCGGACGGCAGGAGCTTCTGGAAAATATCCTGAACGAGTATATTCGGTAATACGTTTCTGTCCCCAAAAAGCCCGCTTTCAATCCGGAGCGGGCTTTTTTTATTCAAAAGTCTTTTCTTGTTTTTTGCGTTTTTTCTTGATATTTTTTCTATTCGTGTTATGTTTTATGGCCTTTTCAGAGGGCCAGAAACTCTCTGAAGGCGGAGGCGTAGCTCAGCCGGTAGAGCAACGGCCTTTTAAGCCGTAGGTCCTGGGTTCGAGTCCCAGCGCCTTCATTATTCATAAGGTCTTTTCTGAAAACAAGTTAGAATTCTTTGCATCTTTCGGCCAAATCGGTTTCCGTCCAAAAACAAACCGTCTTTTTGTTTCGAACCTTCTTTACTCGCTCCCTGCGGCCCTTTACAATGCCGACTGCTCGGCCGTCTTCCATAAATTGTCTATGGGGACGCCGGGGGCTGCTGCGGAAACGGTCAAAACTGAACCATTGAATACCGAAAAGGATTTGCTCTATGAAACAGTTGGGTATTTCTCGCTGTCGATTCTTTGCAGGGATTGCTTTTGTTTTTGCATTTTTGACGTTGGGTCTTGATTCTTCGGGCAAGTCCCGTTCGCTGTCTTCTTATGACCCTCAAGTCAATCAGCTGCTGGCCCGAATGACCCTTGAGGAAAAAATCGGCCAGATGATTCAGGCGGAAAGCACCGCTCTGCTCAAAGAGTCTGACATCGAAACCTATTATCTGGGTTCAATTTTGAGCAGCGGGGACGCAGACCCGCCGTCGGGAAACACGCTGGAATACTGGACGGAAAAATATGAACGGCTTCAGAAAAGAACTCAATATACGCGTCTGAAAATCCCCCTTCTTTATGGTGTCGATGCGGTTCACGGCCATAACAACGTGCTCGGCGCCGTCATCTTCCCGCACAATATCGGTCTCGGATGCACCCGTAATCCGGAATTAGTCCGGGAAATCGGACGTATTACCGCCCGGGAAGTACGAGCAACCGGCATCCAGTGGACCTTTGCTCCCTGTGTAGCCGTTCCGCGAGATGAACGCTGGGGACGCACATACGAGGGATTCTCGGAAGACCCGCAGCTTTGTGCCCTGCTGGGTGCGGCGGCGGTTCGGGGCCTTCAGGGAGATAATCTGCGAAGTCCGTATTCCGTGCTGGCCTGTGCGAAACATTATGTCGGAGACGGCGGAACCCTCTTCGGCACTTCTGAAAACGGCAGAGGGCTGGATCAGGGCGATGTCCGAACGGATGAAGAGACATTGCGGCGCATCCATCTGGCCCCCTATCCGGCTGCTATCCGGGCCGGAGTCGGAACCATTATGCCTTCCTACAGCAGCTGGAACGGCGTAAAGTGTTCCGCCAACAAATACCTGCTGACCACGGTCCTCAAAGAAGAACTCGGATTTGAGGGCTTTTTAATCTCTGACTACAACGCCATTCATCAGGTCCATCCGGATTTCAAAGTCGCTATCGGCATCTGCGTCAATGCCGGGATGGATATGGCGATGGAACCGAACCGATATCGGGAGTTCTTTGTCTACTTGAAGGAACTGGTGGAGGAAGGCACGGTTCCAATGTCACGAATTGACGATGCCGTCCGTCGGATTCTGCGGGTTAAGTACGCCATGGGCCTGATGGACAAGGGGTACTCTTTGAAGGCCAATCGTCGTCTGCAGAAGGAATTTGGTTCGGAAGCCCATCGACGGGTTGCCCGACAAGCCGTGCGGGAATCACTCGTTTTGCTGAAGAATGAGAATCGGACGCTGCCTCTTTCTAAAAAAGCGGCTCGAATCCATGTGGCCGGACGAAGTGCCGACAATTTAGGCAATCAATGCGGCGGCTGGACCATTACCTGGCAGGGCCAAAGCGGCCCCGTCACCCTCAACGGAACGACCGTGTTGACGGCTATCCGTCGGACGGTATCCGAACAAACCCTCGTGACGTATTCTGATGACGGAAAGCGTGCCGAAGGAGCAGATGTTGCGGTGGTCGTAATCGGGGAAAAGCCGTATGCCGAGGGGTATGGAGACAGAGACAACCTGGAAATTTCCCAAGAGGATAAGCGGGTCATCGAAAATGTGAAAAAAGCCGGAATCCCGATTGTCGTTATCCTGTTTTCGGGCCGACCCCTGATTCTTGGGGATGTTCTGGAGCAGGCGGACGCGCTGATTGCCGCCTGGCTGCCCGGGACCGAAGGACAAGGCATTGCCGATGTCCTTTTCGGGGATTACAAACCGACCGGCAAGCTGTCCTTTACCTGGCCTAAATCGATGGATCAAATCCCCATTAATCTCGGCGATGTGCCCTATGAGCCCCTGTTTGAATATGGGTACGGCCTGACCTATTAAGTTAAGACACCGTCCTCAGAGTGGGGTGATTCCCCCACTCTGATTTTCTTTTTCAGCCGGGTAAAAGGCCTTTACAGGACAAAGGTCTGGCTGTGCTGTTTGCGCAGGGCTTTGTTCAGACTTCTCAGGAAGTATTTCTCTACGACAGTCTCCCAGCCCATATGGCTGGCCAGTTCATAGCCGCTGTGAAGCAGCCGATTGAACTCCTCATCATTTTTGGGCAGCCGCGCGCAGATTTCCAGGGCCACTTTCTCGCTTACTTTGTACTCAATCTGGTCGCGGAATTCGCGGTCAATCTGAAGCAGATCCTCCAGCGCCATTCCGCGCTGTCCGTTCAGGTTTGTATAATCTACTTCGATCACGTTGGGGACCTTCTGGCCGCCTGTGACCGCCCGGACGAATCCTGCACAGCCGCACAGACTGGTAACCACGCACAAACCGCCGAAGCAAAGCGGCTCCAGCTGTGCGATGCCGAACGGCTCATAAATGCTCTGGCCGAACTCGACATCAGTGCCTTTGCGGATATCCATAAACTCCATATCATACGGCATCCGGTGCCCGCAGCACTGCCGGTTGAATCCGAACTGGTTGATGAAAATCACCTTGATATTGCGGCTCCGCAGGTTAAATTCCTGGACCCCCGCATAAAAGGCCGCTTCGCCGCCGGACAGGTCCGGCATCCCCTCGCGATGAGCCGCGGGCCAGTGGTAGTCCGCTTCCATCTGGTAAATATCCCGGTCTCGCCGCTTGTGGGTTTCCGTACTGAGCACAATCAGAACGCCGGTTTTGTTCTGTGTTCGGAATTCCCGGTCCAGATGCTCCAGCACCCGCAGGTCTCTCCAGAGCCCTTTGCTGATGACCAGGCGTGTCACATGCGTAAAAATAAAATCGGGCTTCCAGCCGAGAAGATTTTCGCAATACTGACGCAGGCGGTTGCGGGATTCATATTTTTCCGCCAGGCCGATTTGATAGGCCGGTATGCCGTTGTAAGTCAAATCAATATCGGCCAGGTTGAACTCCGGTGCCAAAAACCGCAGCTCCTCCACGACCGAATCGCCGACAGCCAGGATGTTGTCGCAATGACGGGAGGCCTCCACGAGGGCGTATTTGAAGAAGTGGCTCTGGTCTCCAAAAACGTCGTTGACATACAAATCCTGCTCGCGGGCCTTGCGGAGGACATTGTAAAACATGGTATCGTGACCGCTGTGGCCTTCGACGATTCGACGCATCGGAGCAACTTCGTGGGCATAAAAGACCGTTTTAAAATCATACGAGTCCAGAATGCCGGCCAGCGCCGTCGGAATCCCCATAAATTCATGGGCCACCAGCACAGTCGGAATGTCTTTTTCTGTGGCTCCGACAACACGGAGGGCCTCAATGGCGGGAAGCGCCAGACGCACGTACTGCTCGTATTCCCATAGATTTTCGTATAAATCGCTTCGGATGCCGAATTCGCGGAATAAAGCCCCTTTGAACTGATTGACCGGATTTGGATCCATTCGTGTAACATCAATCAGGATGACCTCCGGCGTACTTTTGATGTGCGTCATAGGGTCAAAAAATATCCGCCGGCCGTAAACAATATCCACATTGAACTGGTCTTCAATGCGCTGAAATCCGGCGGCATAGCTGCTGCGGATTCGTCCGTCCAAAGACGAATAAAGGACTTCCCCTCCCGGTCCCAAACGGGAATCGGCCCCTTCATCGCGGAAAAACAGCGGGCTGATGAGAATCGTTCTTCCGGCGGCATTCAGATAATTTTGACTGGTAAACAGGCCTTCCAATACGGCCCCGATTCCTCCGATTTTCCCAATTGCTTCGTGGGTGATATGAACAATCGTCGGACGCTGATTCATTGCTTCACCTCGTTTCTGCCTTTCCTATCCTTGGTTCTCCCCTTGTAAACCATACGAAATAAGTTCAAGAGCTTAAAAAGAAAATATCCATATTTTTACTGAAATAATCATCGGAAAATTCCGTATTCTCCCTGCATGCCCTTTTCTTATTTTTTATCGGATAGATGACAAGGAAAGTTCAGAAAAATAATAATTAGAATATTGTGTCGTCAATCTCCACATTTAATATTCTTTTCTTTTCAACGGAAAATTCATCATTTCCGGGAATTCGGTGCAAAAATCTTTCCGACCGCAGTCCGAACAAAAATCCCCCCGCCAGACCCGGTCGAATTGCTCCATCATTTTTTCCAATAATCCCGGGTCGGTTGTAATGATTCCATTTTCGAAATTGCGCCGATTATCCGCTTTGCCGCCCATCCCGGCCCCGGTCAAATTGGCACTTCCGCAATATCCAAAAACTCCATCTACAATCACCATTTTAAAATGAACCCTCGGGCAAAGCATTTTTTCCATTCCCTGCAGAAGCAGCGGATAACGGTCGAAATCCATCTGAAATCTTTTGCCGGGTTCTTTGGCATGCAGAAGACGGATTGAGACTCGTTTGTGAGCCAGCTCGGCGAGAATCTTCAGGAAAGGAACCCATTTGCCGCGCGATAAAACATGTAAATCTTTCAGGTCGCTGGTGCCCATCCAAAGAAACGATTTTGCATGAGGCACTCTTTCCATCAGGATTTTTTCATACAGCTGCCGGTCGGTTATGTATTCGACATTCATTGGGATTGCTTCTGGAGATAAACCTGAAAGGCAGAAGGAAGAAAATCGATTAAGTCCAGGGCTGTCAGGGAGATTTCGCCTTTTTGCTGTGCGGCCAAATCGCCGGCTAAACCGTGGACGTACACCGCCAGGACCGCTGCGTCAAAATTATTCAACCCCTGCCCTGCCAGGGCCGTAATGATGCCGCTTAAAACATCTCCGGAGCCGGCTGTTGCCATTCCGGGATTGCCGGTTGGATTGATATAGAATTGTTCTGAATCGGCTACAACAGTTCCCGCCCCTTTGAGCACCACTGTACCCCCGACGCGCCGGGCCATTTGGGCGGCCTGTTCGACGCGTTCAGACGGTATCGGTTCTCGAAAGAGCCCTTTCCAGAGGCGGGCGAATTCTCCGGGATGCGGAGTAAGGATAATAGACGCCTTGGCTTTGGCCGGCCAATCGCCGGCCGATGCCAGGATATTCAATCCGTCCGCATCGATAATCAAACGCGTATCCGAATCGGCAAGCAGATGGAGGAGAACTTCCCTGGTTCCGGCCCCTGTTCCGGCACCGGGACCGAAACAAATCACATCATTTTCACCTTTAATACGAGTGAGAAGTGCCGCCGCAGATGCATCCATGCGGCCCAAAGAGTCTTCCGGCAACCCAATCGTTGTATAACAGGGATCCAGGCCGGCCGCTGTAGGCTGGATGGATTTCGGGACGGCAACACGAACCAGGCCTGAACCGCTGCGGAGAGCGGCTTTTGCCGCCAGAACCGGCGCACCACTGAAGCCCACAGATCCGCCGACGATGAGAACCTTTCCAAAGGTTCCTTTGTGTCCATCACGGGGCCGCGGGGCCAGAATGGGTATTCTGCTGGTCTGTTTCATTGCCTGCTCCATCGGGCCTGATCTTGCGATGCATCAGACAGGCCGCCACAGCAGCCCCAAAGCCGTTATCAATATTTACGACGGTAATGCCTGCCGCACAACTGTTTAACATCGTCAGGAGGGCCGACAGTCCTTCAAAATTCGCCCCATAGCCGACGCGGGTAGGCACGGCGATAACCGGGGAATCGACCAGTCCCCCGACCACACTGGGCAAGGCCCCTTCCATACCGGCCACGACAAGAATCACATCCGCCCGGCGAATCTCCTCGATGCAGCCCAGCAGACGGTGCAGACCGGCCACGCCGACATCACAGAAGAGTTTGACCCGGCTGCCGAACAGTTCCGCCGTTATCCGGGCTTCGGAAGCTGTCGGCAAATCCGCCGTGCCGGCCGTAACCACCGCAATATAGCCCGGACGCCAACGAATCGGCTTCTGTATGAGAACGATTGTTTTGGCCTGGCTGTCATAGGAAAGGCCCGGGTGGGAAATCACCTCTTTAACAGCGGCAAAGGCCTCCGGCGAAGCCCGTGTGGCCAGGACATTGTGTCCGGTTTGGGCCATTCTTAAAAAGATTTCACGAACCTGCTCCGGGGTCTTAAAAAGGCAGAAAATCACTTCCGGAAATCCGCAGCGGATTTGCCGGTGATGGTCAATCCGTGCTATTTCAATGTTTTCAAAAGGGAGCCGGCGCAGCTTTTCGACGGCTTCGTGAATCGACATCCTCCCGGCTTTTACCTCTTCCAGCAGTGCCTCTAATGTTTTGACGTCCATGGTTATTCCAGAGATGCTTTGGGTTCCAGTGTTAAATCAGCGAAAAGGCCGGCTTTGTATTTGGGATAAGCCAGCGAAGCCACCATCGCGGCATTGTCCGTACAGAGGGATTTGGCCGCAACGGAGAAGGTCAATCCGCGACGGCGACAGAAATGTTCCAGAGCGGTTCGCAAGGCATAATTGGCGGCTACGCCGCCGCCGAGCAGGACCGTCCGGGCTCCCACCTGCTCTGCTGCACGTCGGGTTTTTTCAACCAGCACGTCGATGACGGCGGCCTGGAAGGATGCAGCAATATCCGCCAGTTCCTGTCTGCCCATTTGAGGAGCTCGGTTTGGCCCCTTCATATCCTGTCCCTGACAATGATAAAGCACAGCGGTTTTTAGGCCGCTGAAAGAGAAATCGAGCGAATCTTTGTCCATCAAAGAGCGGGGAAACGGAACAGCCCTCGGATTGCCATCACGGGCGATTGTTTCAATTGCCGGTCCGCCGGGATAACCTAAGTTCAGAATTGACGCGACTTTATCAAACGCTTCGCCGGCGGCATCGTCAATGGTTGTCCCTAAAAGCCGCAGGTCAAGACAGGAACGGACTTCGTACAAGAGGGTATGTCCGCCGGAAACAATCAGGGCAACGGCAGGACATTCCAGTTCATTTTGGCCTATCAGGGCGGATTGCAAGTGGGCTTCGACATGGTTGACGGCGACAAGGGGTTTGCCCCAGGCCCAGGCGAGGGCCTTGGCGGCTGTCACCCCGACCATCAGGGCGATAGATAGGCCGGGCTGGTTGGCGACGGCCACAGCCGAAATTTCATCTGCTGTAACCCTTGCGGATTCAACGGCTTCCGACACAACCGGCAGAATGTGTTCGACATGGGCACGCGATGCCACTTCCGGCACAACACCGCCGTATCGGCTGTGAAGATGGGTCTGAGAAGCAATCACAGAGGAAAGAATGGTATGACCGTCGGCGACAACCGCGGCGGCGGTTTCATCGCAACTTGTTTCAATTCCGAGAATTATAATCCGGTCTTCATTCATCCTGTTCTCACTGTGCTCTCCTTACGGTAGCGGGTTTGACGGATTCTGTCAATTGAAATGCCGATTCTTGACAAGGGCTGTCCATCAATCTACAATTTCATTCAAAATTGCCGCTTTAAAGAAAGAATGGATTGAACAACTGCAATAAAAGATATTGAGCTGCTCTTGGAAGCACAGCAGACATCCGGCTTTGAGTATGTTCAAAATGCGCAAGCACTTCCAAACCTGCTTGAGCATATCCAAAACGCCAATCGTCTTGCGTTGGATACTGAAGCGGACAGCTATCATCATTACTATCCGAAAGTCTGTTTGATTCAGCTTTCTACGGAAGATGCCCATTTTATCATTGACCCGTTTGGCGGCCTGAATCTAAAGGAATTTTTCGAGATTCTGTGTCGAAAGAATCTTGTACTTCATGATGCCGGCTATGATTTACGGATGCTGAAGGCCTCGTTTGGTTTTGAACCAAAAGGAGAGATATTTGATACGATGCTGGCGGCTCGGCTGATTGGGCTGGAACGAGTTGGTCTTTCGGATTTGCTGGCTGACTTTTTGGGGGTCCAGGTACACAAGAAAAATCAGCGGGCCGACTGGTCAAAACGTCCGTTATCGGAAGAGCTTCTGAAATATGCTCTGGATGACACACGGCATCTGCTGAAACTGGCGGATATACTGGCTGAGAAACTGACTGAACTGGGACGGCTCGAATGGCATCGGCAGAGCTGCCGCTGGTCCGTTCGTTCGGCCCTTTTGCCGGCAAAAAACAACCATGACCCGGACGAAATCTGGCGGATAGCCGGAGTCAGCCGGCTCCGCCCCAAAGAGATGGCTTTTGTGAGGGAACTGTGGCACTGGCGGGAAAAAGAGGCCCAAAAAGCCGATGTCCCGCCTTTTCGGATTTTGTATCCGAAACAGATGCTGGCACTTTCCGTCTGGGCGGCTGCGCAAAAGAAAGGGATAGAGATTGACCCGCATCGGCTTCCGCGAAGCTGTCGGGGCGAACGGCTGGCCTCGCTGAAAAAAGCCATCGAGAGGGCCTCACAAACTCCGCCGGCGCAGTGGCCGGACCGCAAACGGCCTCAAACCGGGCATCAGCCCAGTTTCGAACAGCAAAATCAGATTGAAACGCTTCGAAAAAAGGTTGTTCAGATTGGTGCGTCGCTGAATCTGCCGCCGCAGTGGATTGCCCCGAAGGCGACCCTCACCAGCATTGTCCTGCGGAGGCTGGATACACCGGAAAAAATTATTCAATCCAATCTGCTGGCTCCGTGGCAGGCCGAACTGCTTACTGATGCCCTTGATGAAGCGTTTGGAAAAAACCGGAATCTCTAAACAGACAGAAACTTTCCAAATCAGCTTATACGAAGCAAAAAACAGAATTCAGCGGAGGCGGTTTTTAACCAGAATCAGGGCCTGTTTGGCTACGCTTTTGCAGATTCGGGGAAGAGTAAAGCGGAGCGGCGTCTGCTGAGCAAAGCGAAAATCCGGACAGGGCTTGACGGGCAGAGGGTCCCCCAGCACCGTCATCTTCTCCGGCGACGGACAGCCGAAACTCATCACGGCGGCGGTGCGAAGAATCGGCAGAGACATCGGCTCCAGCCCGACCAGCCGACAGCAGGCATATTCGCAGGCGATTGGGTCCGTGCCTCCGATAAAGTATCCCAGATGCCGGGGACTTCCGCTGATAGGCCCCTGCCCTTCCATCGCAACGACAGCATCCACCAGATTGACTGCCGGCGCCAGGTACCGGTAAATCCCGAGCAGCAGCCGGCAGAAGGCCTCTGCATCGCCTCCGCGGAGAAAATGCCAGAGGGGTTTTTCTTTCCCGACGACGCAGCCGAACATATTTTTGACGGCAAAGGTCGCCCCCAGCTGCTGGTGCATTTTGAATTTGGGGACATTGAGAATAACATCCGCCTCGAGAGCAGCGCGGCTTATCCCAACGCTTGCCCCGTCTATCTTCACTCGCACGGCCTTATCCAGCTGCACCATCGGCACCTGCATCGCATCGAGCACAGTATCGATTTGCAGGGCCTTCAGGCACGCGCGGACATCGCCCCAGGCGGGAGAATCTCCGACCATTGGTTTTGCCCCCGCCTCTTTTATCATTTGAGCCAGTGTGACGATGACGGCCGGATGAGTCTGGGCCGCTTTCTCCGGTTCCGACGGGACAATCAGATTGGGTTTTATCAGGACCCGGTCGGACGGCCGGACAAATTGTCCGATTCCTCCTGCCAGATTCCAAAACCGCTCGAGGGTCTCTCGAACCTCGGACGGTTCATATGAGCCGCACCGGCACAGAACGACCGTATAGTCGGGAGCGGCTGACGGCTGCTGGGAAAAACCTGCTCTGTCCGCCGACATTTAGTCCCCCGCCTTTTGACAGACAATTAAAAAAAGCAGCGCCCCCGGCTCTTTGGCAGATGGGGCCGAAAAGAACCGGCTGAAGATGCTCATCTCTTCAGGTTTGGGCGAAGCCAGTACGAGCAGATCCCCTTCTGTCATGGCAGTCAGGAGCCGGCCTTCCCGAAATGACAGGCTTTCAAATAGGGAAATTCCGGTTCGTCCAAATCCAGCTGATGCAGGCTGAAAAAGAGGTTCAATTCGCACGGAAACAAACCCGCGCTGAGGGGTATCGGGTCTGGCACGGAGCATCAAAGACATTCGGCCTGCGGGGACTTGCTTGCCGGCAGGAACCCTGTCGGAAGTAAAATAGAAAAGGGTCTGTCCGGTCTCAACGGGAAAGCCGGTGATTTCTTCGGGATAGTCCTGAAAAATCAGCAGCTTTTTTGTACCGAGCCGTTTGGCTCCGTTTTGCTCGAGGGCCGAGAGGACGGATTCGGCGAGGTCATACGTTCCGGCTGCCGCCCACAGGCCGTTGGATTCAAAGGCCAAAGGGTCCGAAAAGGTGATTCCTTTGGAGGACAGCATCGGGAGAATGCGGGGCAGGTCCTGCATTTTTTCCAGCGGAACCCGCCAGATAATTACGGCAAAAGCCGACTGCATCTGGACTGCCGGCTGCTCCCGCGGGGCCAAATCCGTGATTTTCAGACGGGGCAGCGGAGCCGGGGCGGGATTCTGGACAGCCGGAGGGGTCTGGCAGCCGAATCCGCTGAACAGGCCAAGAAGCAGCAGCCTGACCGCTTTCATCGTCGTCAGCTCCTATTGGTCCCGATAGCGGCGAATTTTCAGCAGGTAATCCAGATATTCGGTCGGACCGAGCTGCTGATACTCCGCCATCGCATAGGGGGTACCGTCCGGCTTGGCCAGATAGAGAGTCGGAAAGAGATTCCGAAAACGGTATCGCCGAGCCAGCTGCTGGTTTTGTCTCCGGATTTCCACTGACTGTTTGGACGGGTCACTCGGGAAGTCAACCAGCATAAAGACAAAATATTTTTCGGCTTCCTTGGCAAAGGCCTCCTGAGCAAACACATCCTTTTCCAGCCGGATGCAGAAAATGCACCAGTCCGAACCGGAAAAATTGATGAGCAAGTCCTTGTTTTCCTTCTGTGCTGCTGCCAGTGCTTCCTGAAAATTTGTGTACCAGCGGACACCGGAATGAGCCGTTTCTGACAGCGAATTGGTCGGAGGATTTTCTCTGGGTGCATTCATATCGGTGGGGCTGTCGGAAGAGACAGGGGCCGGCGGAGCGGGTTGCGGAGACTTTGCAGGAGACTGCTTTTTGCATCCTGCAGGTGCAGCGATGCCGGCAGCCCAAACCAGCAGAAGCAAACGGATTGCGGCATGTTGTATCATAAAAAACCTCATTTTCCCGGAACATATAGACATTACAATCAAAAACTGATTATAATCTCTTCTATTGAAATAGAAAAGGGTTCATAAAAATACAGACAGGATTGCAGATATACCTTTGCATCAAACCGGTATTCTTTCGAATCCTTCCTTGACCTTTTTTTTATTTCCGATAGAATGATTTTTCCGGGTTATTTTTGAGAACCAAAAGAAAGGATTGTCTATGCAAACCATGGCTTTTTTAACCGGCCAGTGGGAGTGGGTGGTCATCTTGATTATTGCAGTGCTCCTGTTCGGCAGGCGGCTGCCGGAGATTGCACGAAGTCTCGGAAAAAGCATTACGGAATTCAAGAAAGGCATCAAGGAATCCGAGAACGAAATTCACAAAGCCCTGGAAGAATCGGAGAAGGCTGCCGAAAAAAATATGACGAAAAATCCCCCGCAATAATCTCCGGGCGTCTGGAGATGTCCGAAGCGGAAAGTAAGGACCTTTTTTATTCTTTCCGTCTCCAGAAGCGGCAGACCAGAAGACTGGCCTCATAAAGCAGATAAAGCGGCACAGCCAGCGCAATTTGAGTAATCACATCCGGCGGAGTCGCAAAGGCCCCGATGATAAAAGAAGCCAGAAAGACATAGCGGCGGATTTTCCGAAGCGACTCCAGACGAATCAAACCCATCCGCTCCGCAAAAACGATAAAAATCGGGGTCTGAAAGGTCAGTCCGAAGATCACTGAAAGCATCAGAACAAAGGAGACATAATCCGACAGAGAGGGCTGATACCGAATATACTCCACACCGGCATTAAACTGGACGAAGAACTTTAAGGCAATCGGAGCGACAATCAGCAGAAAGAACAGCACGCCGCTGATAAACAGCAGCACACTGATGGGGGCAACCACATAGACGTATCGCCGTTCACGGCGGTAGAGTCCAGCGGATACAAAGGCCCAGATTTGATAAAAGACCCACGGAGACGACAAAAGAATTCCCAGTACAAGAGAGGCCTTCAGATAAATCAAAAACGGCTCCGCCACCTTGATGGCCTGCAGCAACGGCTCCTGATTGGATTGCTTCATCGCCTGTTCAAAAGGAAAGAGAATCAGATGAAGAAAGTCCCTTCCCCAAAACAGAGCGATACCCAGCCCGACGGCCAGCCCCAAAATAGCCAGAATAAGCCGCGCCCGAAGCTCCTCGAGGTGATCGCCTAAACTCATGGACTTGAGTTCTTCTTCCTGTTCCATTCGATTTTTCCTCTTGTCCTGTCTGAACCGCAAGCCAGTTTATCTGTTTTTTCCCGTCTGTAAATCCCTTTTCGAAAAGAACGCAACAGGATAAGATGGAGGGATGAGCGGATTTATAAGAATTCTCCTGATTGCGGCAGGCGGACTGCTTTTTACGGCAGGGCTGGCCGCTTTTCTTTATGTGCGGATAAAACTGAAACCGACGTGGAAGGAAATTGAGGAAACGTATTACGAATTCGAAGAGGTCCATCCGGCCATGCGGCGCTATCAGCTGGGGCTGCAAATCAGTATGGCCCTCATTGCCGCTGCAATGCTTCTGCTGTTCCTCGGAGCCGTTCTCTAATCAGCCCTTGATGCAGACCAGAGGGACTAATTTGGCGACCTTTCGGGCCAAACCGGCCTTGTCGGAAACTTCGACCACTTCGCTGACATCTTTGTAGGCCCCCGGGGCCTCTTCGGCCAGCCCCCGCATCGAAGCACTTCGAATCAGGATTCCCCGCCCCTGAAGAGTTCGGATAATTTCCTTGCCGTGCCAGCGCTTGGTGGCGGCGGTGCGGCTCATCTGGCGTCCTGCCCCGTGGCAGGAGGAGCTGAGCGAGAGCGACTCGGCCTCTTTGGTGCCGACCAGGATAAAGGAAGCGGTGCCCATCGTTCCGCCGATGAGAACGGGCTGACCGACCGAACGATACTCCGTCGGAAGACCCGGATGCCCCGGTCCCCAGGCACGGGTTGCCCCCTTTCGGTGGACGAAAAGACGGCACGGCCGACCGTCGATTTCGTGTTCCTCCTCCTGACAGGTATTGTGCGAAACATCGTAGAGAAGACGGATTTGCGAACCGGGTATTTCTTTTTCGAAAACCTCCCGAACCAGATGCATCAAAATCTGGCGATTGGCCAGAGCACAGTTGATGCCGCTGCGCATCGCCCCCAGATAACTGCGTCCGACTTCAGACTTCAGCGGAGCACAGGCCAGTTCCCGCTCGGCCAGCTCGATTCCCGCTTCGCGGGCCGCCGTTGCCATCTTTTTCAGATAATCCGTACCGATTTGATGCCCCAGCCCACGCGAGCCGCAGTGAATGCTGATTTTGATGTCGCCCTCCTCCAGCCCAAAAGCCGCGGCGGTTTGGGGGTCATAGATTTCCTCGACCTTCTGAATCTCCAGATAATGGTTGCCGGAACCGAGCGTACCCATCTCCTCCCGCTGGCGTTTCTTGGCCTCGTCCGAGACCTTGGAAGGGTCGGCTCCGGCGATGCGGCCTCCGGATTCGATAAAGCGAAGGTCTTCGGCTGTGCCGAAGCCCTGCTGAACGGCCCAAACCGCCCCGCCCGCCAGCACCTCGTCCAGTTTGGGGATGGAAAGGGCGATTTTTCCGGTGCTGCCGACGCCGGCGGGGATATGGCGAAAGAGAGCGTCCGCAATGCGCTCGCGATGCGGGAGAAAATCCTTCTCCTTCAGGCCCGTATGCATCGTCCGCACGCCGCAGGCAATATCAAATCCAACGCCGCCGGCGGAGATGACCCCGCCCTTGTCCGGGTCAAAGGCCGCTACACCGCCGATGCAGAAGCCGTAGCCCCAGTGAGCGTCGGGCATCGCATAGGAAAACCCGACAATCCCGGGCAGACAGGCCACATTGGCCACCTGACGGGCCACCATGTCGTCCATCTCGGCAATCAGCGATTCGGAGGCAAAAATCAGGCCGTCCACATGCATTTTGCCCGTTCGTTCGATCAGCCAGCGGTATTCATCCCTGCGCTTGACCAGTTTGCGGTCCATAAACACTCCTCAAACATCTACGACACACTGGGCAATCCATCGCCCATCCTCGAAGGCTACCTTCAGCATCTGATATGTAGCCGCCTTGGCCTCGACGGCCGCTTCGTGCCGGACCGGGTCCATCCGCTCGCCCCACAGCATGCCCGAGAGCGTATCGCCGGAAATCGTCACCTCAAAGCGGGAAAAAAACATCTTTCGCGTATCCGCCTCATACAAAATCTGATTGAGCCATTCAGCCAAAAGCAGCTCTCTGTCGTCCATCTGCACCGAAACCGACACCGGCTCCAGAGGGCGAACCTTCTGCGGATTGCACATGACGGCCATCAGAGCATACGCGGCCTCCGCAAAGGCCTCTTCAAGCGTTGCCCCGATTCCCCGGATGCCGATGTCCGCCTGATGGGCAAAATGCTCCCACATACGAGAGCGTTCTCTCAATAGCGGTAATGCTCGGGTTTGAACGGCCCTTCCACCGGCACTCCCAGATAGGCGGCCTGTTTGGGCGTCAGTTTGGTAATCTTGCCGCCGAGGGCCTCGACGTGAAGCCGCGCCACCTCTTCATCCAGCTTCTTGGGCAGTGTATATACGCCGGGCTTAAGATTCTCTGTTGCCAGCATAATCTGGGCCAGGCACTGATTGGTGAAACTGTTGCTCATTACAAAACTCGGATGGCCGGCCGCACAGCCGAGATTCACCAAACGCCCCTCCGCCAGCACAATTATTGAGCGCCCGCTTTCGAGGGTCCATTTGTCCACCTGCGGCTTGATCGTCTGCTTTTTGCACTTGGGGTTGTTCTCCAGATAACTCATCTGGATTTCACTGTCGAAGTGGCCGATATTGCAGACAATCGCCTCATCCTTCATCCGTTCCATATGAGCGCCGGTAATCACATCACAGCAGCCGGTCGCCGTCACGAAGATATCGCCGATTGGGGCGGCCTCCTCCATTGTCGTGACCTCGTAGCCCTCCATCATCGCCTGCAGGGCGCAAATCGGGTCAATTTCCGTAATCAGCACACGGGCCCCGAAGCCCCGCATGGACTGGGCGCATCCCTTGCCGACATCGCCGTAGCCGCAGACGACAACCACTTTGCCGGCTACCATCACGCCGGTAGCCCGCTTAATGCCGTCCGCCAGCGATTCCCGGCAGCCGTACAGGTTGTCAAACTTGGACTTCGTGACCGAGTCGTTTACGTTAATCGCCGCAAACGGCAAATCGCCCGCCGCCTGCAGCTGATAAAGCCGATGGACCCCCGTCGTGGTTTCCTCGGAAACCCCTCGAAGATTGGCGGCAATCTGCGTCCATTTGGTTGGATTTTGCGAATAGGAGGCCGCCAGCCGGTCCATGATGATGCTGAATTCCTTGTTGTCGTAGGTGCGTTCGAGCAAAGAAGGGTCTTTTTCCACCCGCATACCCTGTATGACCATCAATGTAGCGTCGCCGCCGTCATCGACAATCATGTCCGGCCCCCCGCCGTCCGGCCAGGTAAGGGCCTGTTCCGTACACCACCAGTAATCCTCCAGCGTCTCGCCCTTCCAGGCGAAGACTGCCGTGCGGCCAGCTTTGGCGATGGCTGCGGCGGCATGGTCCTGCGTAGAGAAAATATTGCAGGAAGCCCACCGGACCTTCGCCCCCAAAATCTCCAGCGTCTCAATCAGCATCGCTGTCTGGATTGTCATATGAAGGCTGCCGGTGACTTTCAGGCCTTTGAGGGGCTGACTGGGACCGTATTTCCTCCGGATAGCCATCAGACCCGGCATTTCCTTTTCGGCCAGTTTCATCTCCCGCCTTCCTAAATCCGCCAGCGAGATATCCGCCACCTGATACGGCAGAGTCAAATCCACCGGACGAACCTTTTTGCGTTTTGTATTTTGAATCGTATCCATTGACCTTCCTTTCTTTTTCGGATTTTGCCTTCGATATTAGTTTATTTCCCGCTCCTTTTCAACATCAATAGAAAGGAACTATGCGACATACCCTGTCTATATTATGTTTTTTTGCAAAATTTTTGCCAAGATTGCCCCCGCCGCGTATATTTGCAAAAGAGGACTTTACATACGTCTAAAAAATGATATATATCTGAAGCCGTTTTCAAAGAGTTTTTTTAAGGAAAGACGATTATGCCGGATATTATGCCCATTTCCTTAACAGGATATGAGAAACTCAGGGAAGAACTCCGCAATCTGGAGCAGGAGGCCGTAGAGGTCCGACAGCGCGTCGCAGAGGCACGAGCTCAGGGGGATCTGCGTGAAAATGGAGAATACATTTACGGCCGTCAGCAGCTGGGTTTTATCGAAGGCCGTATGGCAGAAATCCGGGGAAAGCTAAACTTTTCTAAAGCGATTGACTGTACCCAGATTCCCACAGAGCATGCGGGCTTCGGCACAATTGTCAAAGTCAAAGACCTCGATACAGGGAAAATTCACATTTATCATCTCCTGGGCCCCTATGATTCGGACCTGACAGACGACAGTATTTCCATCCTTTCTCCTGTTGGTCAGGCATTAAACGGCAGCACAGTCGGAAGCCGAATAACCGTTCAGGTGCCTCGCGGAGAACTTCATCTGGAAGTGCTCGACATCCAAAAATCTCCCATTCAATAAGACCTGCTGCAGCAATCCCCGCTGATTATCTGAATGGAATCAGCCGATACGTTCAAGGAATGCTTTTGCTTTAACACACAAAAAGACATAACAGGTCCTATATGTTTTGTTGTCACAAATAGAAGCCGACTTTGTTTTTCTTTTACTTTTTTTACCAAATTGCCTCTGCAGAGATATATGCCTAAGAAAAATAAGGACAAGAACCCTAAATATAGGATTATAAATGTCCGCAATTGAAAATGAACGCGTAAAGATTTTTCTGAATCTTTACTCCACATACCAGCATCGGATTTATGGATTTATTATGTCCATTGTCGGGGATTGGGATCAGGCGGACGATATCCTTCAGGAAACCATGAGTGTGCTGTGGAATAAGTTTGAACAATACACTCCGGGAACAGATTTTCTGTCCTGGGCTCTGAAAGTCGCCCACTTCCAGGTGCTTTCGCATATCAAAAAGCAAAAGATTCAAAACAAGTATTTCAGCCGCAAGACCATCGAAAACATCAGCGAAATTGCCGCTTCTTTGTCGGGCGATACGGATGAATCTCTCAAGGCCCTTCGTCAGTGCATCAAAAAAATGTCGGAGCGCAGCCGGCAGCTTCTGGCTTTGCGTTATGAAGACGGCGCAACCATCCAGAAGATTGCCCAGCGGATTCAGGAAAGCGTCAACAGTCTCTACAAGGAATACCAGCGGATTCACCAACAGCTCTTTCAGTGCATCCGCAGGCAGATGGGGTGGGACGCTGAACGATGAAAAACGCTCGAGATATCCAGAGAATGTTTGAACTGCTGGACGCCGTCCGGGAAGGCACAATCCGTCCCGAAGAAGTGGAGGAATTGGACCGCATTTTAGCCGAGGACAAAAAGGCCTGCCGGTTCTACTACGAGTATTTCAATATGTGTGCCCTTCTGCGAAGCGGCAAGGCCTTTGAACCGAACTTGTCCGGACTGCCGCAAGCGGGCGATTCCCTGCACAATATGGCTTTTTGGAAGGCCATGGCCCGCGAAGAGGAAACGGCCCCGGGCATTGAACGGCCCGCCGAACCGAAAGAAACTATTGAACCCCAACCGAAAACAGGACCAGGCCGGATTCCCGTCCGGGTCAGTCGCTTCTCTATCATCTCCCTGGCGCTGTCGGCCGCCGCTCTGTTTTTTCTGATTGGATATGCGCACATTGTTTCTCTGAAACGCGGCATTGAAGTCGCCACATTAACAGACAGTATCAAGGCGGTCTGGGCAGATCCGACTCTGTCGCTTCGCAATTCTTCCCGGCTGTCCACGCATCAGCGTCTGGTTTTGTCCAAAGGAATCGCTGCCCTGAAAACAGACCAGGGTGTCTCACTGACTATTGAGGGGCCGGCGGAATTTGAGATGAAATCAGGCCATGAGATTCTGCTGACCTACGGGCGGCTTTATGTGCAGGTCTCTGCAGAAGGGATTGGCTTTACGGTCGAGACGCCGACAGCCAAAATGATTGATTTGGGTACGGAGTTCGGCGTGCAGGCAGACCTGAACGGTTCTTCCGAACTGCATGTGATGAAAGGAGCGGTCCATCTGTTTGCCGGTCCGAAAGGCAAACCCCACATCAGCCTGATTGTTCAGGAAAACAACGCCGTTCGATACAATAACCAAACCTTTGAAATTTCAGAAATTCGTCTCGAAAAATACAGGTTTGTCCGCTCGGTTGATTCCAAGAACCAGACCGTCTGGCGGGGGCAATCTTATATCTGCCTGGCGGATATTGTAGGCGGAGGGAACGGCGGCGGCAGCGGAAAACGCAATCAGGCAATCGCCTGGGACGGACAAGGCCTCCTGGATGCCAGCCGGCTGAAACCATCTGGTCAAAGCCTTCGGTCCTATATTCCCGTTCGCTTCAGTCCTTACATCGACGGAATTTTCATTCCGGCCAGTCAGGGGGAACCGACCCCTCTTCGCTCCGAAAGTTCGGAACTGAATCTGGATGCGTTTCTGAAAGAAGACACCAACGGTCTGGTTACCCTGTTGGTGATGAAGAAGGATTCGGATGATGCCTCTATCTATTGGTTCTTCTCCAAAGAAGGAGCCCAGGGAGATCCGTCAAAAATGCCTTCCTTGTATTTCCCGCGGGGCCGGAACGGTCAGCCGGTTTTTGTAACAACAGCAGAGGGGGACGGGGCCGACACCTATTTGACGAATGATGTGATGAATCGGACCTGGCGCCGGTACGGCAGCTCCCATTTTCTGCACTGCCGGTATATTCAGGACCAGCGGGTTCGCATGATTTTGCTGCGGTTTGATATTCGCCAGGTAGAGGATGTAACAGGAGCTGTTTTCAACCTTTGTCTGGACAGCGGAAACCGCAAACGAAGTCTGTCGGTTTACGGCCTGCGGGACGGTCCGGAAGACTTCTGGGATGAGAATGAGACGGATTACCGCACAGCGCCCGGGTTCAAGAACGCCCCCTTCGGACGGTTTGAACTGAATGAGACGGTCTGGAGAGAACTGGGCATTTTCCGTGTTGTGGACAACCGGGCTTCCCGCAGGCCGATTCCGATTGTTTCGGACGGTTCGATTCAGTGGGCTGCGAAGGAATCGCAAAGCCGGACGAATTTTGCCATAACAAATGCGGAAGAAATCCCCGACCCGCTTTCCCCGGAGCGGTTTGTGCGTCTTCAGCTCGGCGGTCAGGTTTGCGGGGCCGACAATCCGGCGATTCTGATGCACGCCAATGCCGGAATTACGTTCGACCTGAACACTCTGCGAGCCGAATACGGACGCCTGAAATCCTTCACAGCTCTGTGCGGCCTGTCGCCGGTTGGTCCCCAAGAAAGCCGAACCAGCATTCCCAGGGCCGCTTTTTCTGTTCTTCTGGACGGACAGGAGGTCTTTGCCGCTGAAGATATGACACCGGATGATGCCCCCAAACCGATTCATATCTCCCTGCCGCCGACGTGCCGCTATCTGACCCTGATTGCTGCGGAGGGCTCTGATGATTCCATCGACAATGACTTGTGCCTGTTTGTTAAACCCAGAATTCATCTGGAGGGAGCAGCGAACTGACGACAAAAAGACCTGATAAGCGTGAAGCTCGGAATGAAAAAAATGTTTTATTCATCGCAAACTTTTTTTGGAGGATTTTTTTATGAGAACAGCATGGGTGATTGTTTTGTTGTGTCTGGCCGGGCTTGCCCGGGCGGAAATGATTGTTTCCACAGCGGATGGAAACGGTGCGGATACGTTTGTGGGCAATGACAGCAACAAGGGCCCCAACAATAACTACGGTGCAAGTACCACAATGGACATCCGTAATTATACCAATGTACGTGCTCACATTGGATATGTGCGGTTCGATATTACAAGCATCGGCGGTGTGGACCCGACAGGGGCTCGTCTGGAACTGTTTCTTACACAGGCTCAGAACACTCGAACCTGGAACATTTACGGAGTTAAGGACGGTCCGAACGATTTCTGGAATGAGATGACGATTACGTACAACAACAGCCCGTGGATGCTTCCGGCCAGTGCCGGCAATTTTGCTTTGGATGAAACCAAAGTGGTCTTTTTGGGAACGATGTCCGTGCCGGCCGGAGGCAACATGCTCCGCACCTCCGATCCAGCTTCTCTGGATTTGGCTTCTTTCATCAAACAGGACACTAACAATCTGATTACGCTGATTCTCATTGGTCCGGCGGACGGCAGCGGGACTCAGTATTATGTCCTGACAAAAGAAGGACAGGCCGACTCAACGGACCCGACGTTTGTGGCACCGCGGCTGGTTTTGCCCGCTGAGCCCAATCCGTTCTGGGCATCCAATCCGAACCCCGCGATGAATCAGGTGGTTTCCACCAATCTGAACCAGCTGTGCTGGAGCAATCCGGAGCCCAATTTGCCGGGCGGCATCATCACCTGCGATGTCTATTTCGGCACGCGGGAGCCCAATCGTCTGGCGCCGAATTATGATTTGGAATATACACTGGCCGTCAATACGACAAACACCTGTGTTTCGCTGCCGGGCAGTCTGGCTCAGTTTACACGCTATTACTGGGTCGTGGACGTGCGTGATTCTTCTCAGCCGGGCGTTCTCCATCGCGGCCGGGTCTGGTCGTTTAATACGTTCAACATCGGACCTTCTGTGAACGCCGGTCCTGATCAATATATCTGGCTGGGCCATCTTGGTGACCCGGCTACGGCCACGGTGTTCATCAATGCCACGGCGACGGATGACGGTCTGCCGGAACCGCTGACTTATTTGTGGGAACAGCTGAGCGGCCCGACCGTAACCATCAGCCCCAATGATGTCGAAGATATCACTGTGGTCTTTACCGAGGCGGGTGACTATACATTCCGTCTGACCGTCAGCGATGGGGCGGAGTCCAACTCGGATTCTGTACGGGTTTTTGTTGGAACGGATGCCTGCGCAGCGGCCAAAGCCGTGCCTGGATTTGCCGCAAACCGGATGGACTTTAATTCTGACTGTCTGGTGAATCTGGCTGATCTGGCGACCTTTGCCGCTCAGTGGATGGACTGCCGAAGCTTGTCCTGTCCGTAAGAGAGCCGATTGTTCGGCGGGCGGAAGCAATTCCGCCCGCCTTTGAAAAAACTTTTTTTCAGGAGGTTGGAAAGATGAAAAGAGTATTTCTGATTATGCTGACGGTGCTGTGGGTGTCTGCGGCCCAGGGCATTTTGATCACAACCGCAGATGGCAACGGAGCTGATACCTTTGTGGGCAATGACAGCAACAAAGGCCCAAACAGCAACTATGGTGCAAGCGCTACCCTGGATATCCGCAACAATCCAGGAGTACGGGCTCACATCGGGTATATCCGGTTTGACCTGACCGGCGTCAGCGGCGATTTCAGCGGGGCTCAGCTTCAGTTTTATGTAACGCAGGGCGGAGCAACCCGAACCTGGAACATTTACGGCTTAATCGACGGTGTGGATGATTTTTGGGGCGAAATGAGCATAACATACAATACAGCCCCCGGAATGATTCCGACGGACCCGCAGGCCAATGGTACGTACATCATCGACGAGACCAAACTGACCCTGCTTGGAACAGTTCTTGTTCCGAATACACAGCCGGTTCTGGTGACCTCCAGCACAGCAAGTCTGAATCTGGATTCTTTTCTGGCCGCCGATAGAAACAAACTGGTTACCTTTGTGCTGATTCCCACAGGAGGAGACCGGCAGTTTTATGTTGCGGCCAAAGAAGGGCTTGCCTCCAACCCGACCTGGTCAGCCCCGACGCTGATTCTGCCGAATGCTGTGCCGGAACCTGCCTCGCTGATGCTGCTGGCAGTCGGCAGCCTGGCGAGTCGTTTCAGAAAACAAAAACGGTAGGCGTGTTCACAGGGCATTTGCAGACATCAGGGAAGGTCTGCAAATGCCCTTCTATAGCCGCAACCTTCTTTCAAGGAGTGAAACGATGCGAAAAAGCGGGTTTACGCTGATTGAACTGCTGGTGGTAATTGCCATCATAGGGCTGCTTCTGACGATTGTTATGCCCGGTCTGAATCTGGCCAAAAAGAAAGCGGCTTCAGCAGTCTGCTTCAGCAA
Organism: Anaerohalosphaeraceae bacterium; assembly: GCA_037479115.1. Classification (NCBI taxonomy): domain Bacteria; kingdom Pseudomonadati; phylum Planctomycetota; class Phycisphaerae; order Sedimentisphaerales; family Anaerohalosphaeraceae; species Anaerohalosphaeraceae bacterium. The sequence continues at coordinate 95,556 of JBBFLK010000007.1, forward strand.
TCTGCGGCAGATGTCCACCGGCTGGTTTATGTATCAGGACGAGAACGGCGGCAGGATTATGAGCTGCCGGATGGAAAATGTCGGGACTCAGACGGTCTGTCAGCAGGGCTGGATTGGTCAGCCGCATCGGGAAACTGATGCCACAAGCTCCTCTCTGTCGATGACGCAGACGGCCCCGCCGGTCACCGATGAAGATGAAATCCGGGGTCTTCAGAAAGGAAAACTGTTTCCTTATCTGGGCACCCCTGAGGTGTATCACTGCCCGGCAGACAAACTGCGCAAAGGATGCGACGGCACACCGCTGTATGTGAGTTATGCGATGCCCTATTGTCTGAACAACGGCAGCAGCAATTCCATCAAAAAGATGGGGGAAATCAATCCGCCCAGCAAACGGTTTGTGTTTGTAGAAATCGGTACGTACGGGTCTCGAAACTGGTCCTGGAACGGGTGGTGGTCGCTGGCAGCGCCCGGCAGCACCTCTGAGCCGTGGGGGCTGCACGACCCGCTGGCCGTCAGCCATGGAAACAGCGCCGTATTCGGCTTCGCAGACGGCCATTCAGAAATTCGCAAGTGGAAGGACACGATTGTGCTGGAGCACTATGCCAAAGGGGCGAATATGAAGCCCGGGGAACTCTATGGAGTGACCTATCCGCCGGCCGGAACGCGCAGTGAAGATATTGAGTGGCTGTCCACCGGCTGGGCGCTGCGCCCGAGACGATAAGGTCTCTTTTCCGGGGAAAAATTCCGACAGCATCCGCGGCCCCAACAGCAAAGGGAGTATCAAATGGTTCTGAAATCGGGTTCTGTTCCGACTCTTCTGCTGCTCTGTTTGTTCAATCTTTCGGAAGATGTTCTTTTTGCCGGTCGAAAAGTTTATAATTTCAATCCCGGCTGGAAAGTTTTTGTCGGAGATTCGGCAGATGCTCAGAGGCCGGATTTTGATGACAGTCACTGGAAGCAAGTGACGCTGCCTTATGCATGGAATCAGGAAGAGGCCTTTCGAAAAGATATTCGGGACCTTTCGACAGGGATTGCCTGGTATCGCAAGCATTTTGTCCTGCCGGAAGGAACGGCCGGACAAAAGGTTTTTCTTGAATTCCAAGGCGTCCGTCAAGCCGGTGAGTTTTATCTGAACGGCTGCTTCCTCGGGCGCCATGAAAACGGAGTGACGGCGTTTGGTTTTGACATCACCAATCTGGTCAAACCGGCTCCGGAAGCGAATGTTTTGGCTGTCCGAGTAGACAACAGCTGGGAGTATCGGGAAAAAGCAACCAACAGCCGTTACCAGTGGAATGACCGTAATTTTAACGCCAACTACGGCGGAATTACCAAAAATGTTAAGCTGCATCTGGCCGGAAAACTCTATCAGACCCTACCTCTCTATACCACACTGGGGACCAGCGGGGTGTACATCTACGCCCGGGACTTTGATATTCCGAATCAAACAGCCGTTGTGTGTGCAGAATCCCAGGTCCGGAATGAGACCGATTCCGCTCAGACCTTTCACTGCGAAGTAAGCATCCAGGATAGGGATGGCCGAATCGTAAAGTCCTTCACAAGCATTCCCTATACCCTGGCGCCGGGGGGCACAGTCATTGTGCAGGCCTCCGGACGAGTGGAAGGACTGCATTTCTGGAGTTGGGGCTACGGGTACTTATATGATGTGATTACAAGGTTAATCAAAGACGGAACGGCGGTCGATGAAGTCCGCACGCGGACCGGTTTTCGAAAAACCGAGTTTCGCGACGGAATGATTTTCCTGAATGACCGTGTGATTCAGGTGAAAGGGTATGCCCAGCGAAGCACAAACGAGTGGCCTGCCGTCGGGGTTTCCGTGCCCCCGTGGATGAGCGATTTCAGCAACCGCCTGATGGTCGAAAGCAATGCGAATCTGGTCCGCTGGATGCATATTACCCCCAGCAAACAAGATATAGAATCCTGCGACCGCGTCGGACTGATTCAGGCGATGCCGGCAGGAGATGCGGAATCGGATGTGAGCGGGCGGCGGTGGGAGCATCGGCTGGAAGTCATGCGGGATGCAATCATTTATAATCGGAACAATCCGAGCATTCTGTTTTACGAAGCCGGCAACAAGGGAATCAGCGAAGCCCATATGGCGGAGATGAAGCACATCCGGGACTGCTGGGACCCGCATGGGGGGCGAGCAATAGGCTGCCGGGAGATGCTCGACAGCCGAATTGCCGAATACGGCGGAGAGATGCTGTATATTAACAAAAGCGCTCGTATCCCGATGTGGGCGATGGAATATTCACGGGATGAGGGACTGCGGAAATACTGGGATGAGTACTCGCCCCCATATCACAAGGATGGGGATGGCCCTCGCCGGGGCAATACGCCGCCGGAGCCGTACAACCGCAATCAGGATTCGCACGCGATTGAAAATGTGATTCGCTGGTACGATTACTGGGAACATCGTCCGGGAACAGGCCGTCGGGTCAGTTCCGGAGGGGTTAATATTATTTTTTCCGATACGAATACGCATTATCGCGGAGCGGAAAATTACCGACGAAGCGGTGAAGTTGATGCGGTGCGGCTTCCGAAAGACGGCTGGTTTGCTCATCAGGTAATGTGGGACGGCTGGGTGGACATTGAGAGGCCGCGAATTCATCTGCTGGGGCATTGGAATTACCAGCCGGAAGTCAAAAAGAATGTTTACGCTGTTTCCGGCGCCGAAAAAGTCGAATTATTCATCAACGGCCGATCGATGGGCTTTGGAGAGCAGAGCTGTCGGTTTCTTTTTACATTCCGCGATATTAGCTGGGAGCCGGGGGCGATTTGGGCCGTGGGCTATGATGCCCAGGGTCGGGAAGTCTGCCGAACGGAGAAAATCACAGCCGGTCCGCCGAAACGGATTCGGTTAACCGTCCATACAGGGCCGAAAGGGCTTCGGGCGGATGGAGCTGATATGGCCCTGATTGACGTGGAGGTGGTGGATGCCGAAGGCCGCCGCTGCCCAACGGCTATGAATCTGATTCGGTTTGAGCTGACCGGACCAGCGGAATGGATAGGCGGTATCGCACAGGGGCCGGACAATTATATCCTGTCCAAAGAGCTGCCTGTTGAGTGCGGCGTAAACCGGGTGATGATTCGTTCGACTGTTCAGGCCGGACAAATCGTGCTGACCGCTGCTTCGGAGGGGCTGGAAGAAGCTCAAATTGAAATCACGTCCCGGCCTGTTGAAGTTGTCAACGGTCTCTGTGTTGAACTGCCGGATGCTGAACTTGTCGGGAATTTGAGCCGCGGTCCGACGCCAAAAGGTCCGTCGCTCCAAATCAGCCGTGTTCCGATTTCCGCCGCTCGGATTACGGCCGGAGCCAATCCGGACCAGGCGATGCTGACTGTCGATGACAACGAACGCACGGGCTGGGAAAATGACGGAACGCTCCGGACGGCATGGCTCAAATACGAATTTTCCGGAGAAACCCTCGTCGGGGAAGTAGTTATCAAGTTCGGCGACTGGCGGAGGCGGACATATCCAATCCGTATTCGGGTTGATGACAAAATCGTCTTTGCAGGAAGGACTCGCCAGAATCTCGGCTATTATACCATTCGATTTGAGCCGGTTCGGGGACGAAGTCTGACGGTAGAGCTGACCGGGCGTCCTGATGAGCAGGATGCCTTTGGGCTGGTGGAAGTCACCGGTCAGAAGGATGAGGCCGGGACGGAAACAGCTGCATCGTCGGCCAGAGGGACATTGAAGATTCTGGAACTGGAAATCTACGGTCCGGTAACCAAACCATAAAACGGCTATTTGCTATGGGGGTTTTATGAAATTCGGAACAGTCTTTCGGTCATGCGTATTCGCGTTGTTTCTGTCGGGAGCCGCTGCTTTTCCGGAAGTGATTTTATCCACGGCAGATGGGAACGGGGCCGATACTTTTGTCGGCAATGACAGCAACAAAGGTCCTGACAGTAATTATGGCGGCTCCTCTACCATGGACATTCGCAACTATACGGGTGTGAGAGCTCATATTGGGTACGTCCGATTTGACCTCAATCCCGTCCGCGGGCGGAATCTGTCGGGGGCTCTTCTTCAGCTGTTTATCACTTCCGCACAGAACTCAAGAACATGGAATGTCTACGGAGTGATTGACGGTCCGGATGATTTGTGGAATGAGATGACCATTACATACAACAACAGTCCCTGGATGCTTCCGGCTTCCTCGGGTAATTTTGCTCTGAATGAAGCGAAGGTGACTTTTCTGGGAACTCTGTTTGTCCCGGCCGGTTCGAATTATACGCTGACTTCCAATCCGTCTTCTCTGAATTTGGATTCTTTTCTTGCCGGCGATACGAACGGGCTGGTAACGTTTGTGCTGATTGGCCCGGCAGACGGCAGCGGTTCGCAGTATTATGCCGCCACGAAGGAGGGAGTTTCCGCCCCTGCCATCATTTTGCCGAATGCCTATTGGATTGAGCCGGCCAACCAGCCGCAGCCGGACGGCACTCAACCCGTTTCCGGAGACAATGTAGTTTTCAGCTGGCGGCCGGGGCAGATTCTCCATCCCACGGAACCCGGCCAGACGATTGCCGACCCGAAAATTACGGGCTTTTATCTGTACTGGATTCAATATCCCCGCGATTCGGAGCCTCAAAGTCCTGATTTTTCCGGCGTAACACCCGTTTATGTTCCGCGAGGTACGCAGGAGCGGGACCAATATCCGATATCCGGTCCCGGTCTTGTCTTTTCAAAGAATCAGGTGGTTTATTGGCGTGTTGATGAATCCATTTACGGTTCGCAGGCGGGGGCTCCGGAAACGGTCACCGGACCGGTCTGGCGGTTTGAAACAGAAAGGACGGCTCCTGCCCGCCGGTATATGGAAAATTTGGGACGCGGTGTAGTTGCCGTACGAAACAGCAGCGGCGTGTTTGTCAGTTGGCGTCTGTTGGGAACCGACCCTGAAGACATTGGATTTAATCTTTACCGCTCTGCGGCCGGTGGACCTCCTGTCAAACTGAACAGCACAGTGCTGACGGGCGGGACCAACTTCACCGATACGACAGCCAATCTTTCTGTGAATAATACCTACTTTGTCAGACCGGTACTGAACGGTGCAGAACAGGCGGCAAGCGGCTCCTATACACTGCCCGCCAACAGCCCGGTCCAGCCGCTGATTGTGATTCCTCTGCAGACAAGCAATACGGATGAGATTCACTTTGTCTGGGTGGGAGATTTGGACGGAGACGGCGAATATGATTTTGTGCTGGACCGTCTGAACTGGGAGGGAAGGCCTCAGTCCCTCGAGGCTTACCGGCGGGACGGTACCTTTTTGTGGTCGGTCAATCTGGGGCCCAACAGCACCAACACCTATACCATAGAACCCGGCTCAGCCACCATTGATGTAGGACACTGGGACGGAGTCACCGTGTACGACCTGGACTGCGACGGAAAGGCGGAGGTTGTGCTTCGCACCGCCCGGGGCGTTGTTTTCGGCGACGGAACGGTTTTGACAGCCCCCAATGACCTGGTGCAGTTCATTTCCGTTTTGGACGGAATGACCGGGGCGGAACGGGCCCGTATTCAGATACCAACCGACTACATTGCAGACGGACCGATGGGAGCGCACATGGGTATCGGCTATCTGAACGGCAAGACGCCGAGCATCATTGCCTCGATGAAAAACCGCATCGGGGATGGGGATTTTAATATGATGATTTGTGCTTGGGACTTTGACGGGACGGCACTGACCCAGCGATGGAAGTGGCTCCGCGGGTCACAAAACTGTCCGGACGGCCACCAAATCCGCATCATCGATGTCGATGGGGATGGAATGGATGAGGTCTGCCATCTCGGCTTTGTACTCCGGAACAATGGAACGCTGCTTTACAATCTCGGCGAGCAGGGAATCGTTCACGGGGACCGCTGGCATATCGGCAAGTTCGACCCCAGCCGGCCCGGCCTTCAGGGATACGGTATCCAGCAAAGCAATCCGAGCGGCCTGCGGTTTTACTACTATGACGCCGGCACCGGACAGATTCTATGGTCTTACTCTGCTTCGGTGGTGGATGTGGGACGAGGAGATGTCGGAGATACAGACCCACGATATCCGGGTTTTGAATGCTGGGCATTTGACGGAATGTGGAACGGTCCGACGGGGATTCAGATTGCGCCGAATGCCCCGTGGCCCTGCCTGCGCCTCTGGTGGGATGGAGATGAGCTGAGCGAAAGCTACAACGACGGCAAAATTGAAAAATGGATTTACAGCACCAGTTCCGTTTCACGGCTTGTCACCACGTGGAACTATGAAACCTATACCCGCAGCGATCGGGGCTGTCCGATGTTTTACGGCGATATTCTCGGGGACTGGCGGGAGGAGGTCATCGTGACCAACAGCAATTATACCAAGCTGGGGATTTTTACCACGAATGTTCCCACCAGCCGGCGGATTTACACCCTTCCGCACAATCCGGCTTATCGAAACAGCATGACGGTCAAAGGGTATATGCAGTCGCATCATGTTGATTTTTATCTGGGAAATGGAATGAGCACTCCGCCTAAGCCGCCGATTCGCTTGGCGGGCGTTCCTTTCCATCCGACGGATTTGGTTCGAGACGGAAAAATTGACATGAACGACTTTGCCGTCTTGTCATCCCAGTGGATGAACTCTCCCGCGGTTCCTTCGGCAGATTTGGCGCCTGCCGGCGGGGACGGGCAAGTCAATTTGGCTGACCTGGTCTTTTTTTGCGAGAACTGGCTGACTGTTGATTTGGACTAATACTCCAAAAGTCTTTGCAAAGACAGTGTCCTGTTCAAGGCGTCTTCCGTGAATCGGATGACTGTTTCCGAACCGACAAATATAGCTCTATCAGCTGCTCAATCATCCTGCTGACAGGGTGATGGCGGCGAACGTAATCCTGCGCCGCTGCAGCCAGCTGACGGGCCAGCTCCGGGCGGCTCAGAAGTTTCTTCAGAGCCGTATAAATGCTCAATTCATTGTTCGGTTCCAGCCAAAGGGCTGTTTTGCCGTCCTGCAGCAGCCCCCCCGCCGGGTCCGGTGCCCCCGCTATGGCCAGTCCCGTTCCCATGACCTCCAGCAAAAGCGGCTCGAATCGCCGGACCGGATTCAGATAAACAAAGATATCGGCCCCGGACAGCACATCCCGAATTGACTCCTCCATCGGAACCACAATGGCATTCGCCCGCAGACCGAGATTCCTTACCCTTCGTCGAACCGCATGTTCCGCCCGTCCGGAACCAAGAATCGCCGCAAAAAAGTCAAATCCGTCCAGCCGCAGGTGTCGCAGGGCCTGAAGAAACGGTTCCAGCGATTCGGCCCGGTCCAGCGGATGAGCCAGAACCAGACTCGGCAGACGGGAGGGGTCGGAAAAACAGACACAGGTATCCTCTGCATAGCAGCCGGGTCGGATCAGATGAATCGGAGGCAGCTGTCCGCGTCCGTTTTGCCGGACAGCCTGCAGAATCGGCTCACTGGCGGCTGTCAGAGCATCCGCCTGCTCAAAAGGAAACAGCCGGCTGAAGAGTTTGGTCGGAAAGTCAAAAAAAGACAGGATATAAGGGACCTCAAAGCAGTCGGAAAGAAAACGCAGCAGGCGTGCATGGGCCGGCCAAACGCCGTGCAGGACCGTCGGGCGATAGGAATAAATCAGTTCAAGAAACTCCTGCATGGGCCGGCTCCAACTGCGGAACTGCCAGCCCTGAGGATACTCAAAAACCTCTACGGACGGACATAAAACCTTATAAAAATCGCTTCCCTGCGGCCCCGCCAGCGCCGGACGATAGGACGACCCGACAAACCCCACAAGCATACTTCGAAAAAGTCCGGGGTACAGCCGAAGCACCTCCGGCCGGACAAAAAGCAAAGGCCTGCAAACCTTCCGACACGCTCCGCCGGTATTGTTTTGGTCAGGAGGCATAATCCGTTACTGATTGTTGCTGCGTCGGGCCAGGCACTGCGTTAATTTCTCCAGCTCGCCCGGCCTGATATGGTAGCATTGTGAATCATCAGGGAAGCGGCCTTCCCGCACGTCCTTTGCATAGGCGGCTACAGCCTGTTCCACCGCCGGTCCCAGCTCGGCAAATCGCCTGGAAAACTTCGGCATCGGACCCGGGCTGAGCCCAAGAATGTCAGAGATGACCAAAATCTGGCCGTCACAGTCGGGCCCGGACCCGCAGCTGATAACCGGAACGGGGCTTTGCCGGGCAATCAAAGCGGCGGCCTCTCGGGCTGTCCCTTCCAGCAGGAGTGCTCCGGCGCCGGCCTGGACCATTTTTTCGCTCAATTCGAGCAGCTCATAGGCCAGCTCCGCCGTTGTGCCTTCGGCCTTCAGCCGTCCGAGTTTTGTAATGCTTTGAGGACGAATTCCGATATGGGCCATAACGGCCATGCCGGCATCGCTGACGGCCTTGACGGCATCCAGATAGGCCGCAGAGACTTCCATTTTGATGATTTGTGCGTCTGCTTCCCGGACAAACCGGCCTGCATTTCGGACCGCATCCGCCGGACAGGTCTGATAGGAAAGAAACGGCATATCCGCCACCAGACAGACATCCGGCGCCCCTTTTCGTACGGCGGCTGTGAGCATCACCATCATATCCATATCGGCCGGCAGAGTCGATTCGCAGCCAAACACGACCTGGGCAGCGGAATCCCCCACCAGAATCATATCGACGCCCGCCCGGCTGACCCATTGGGCCGTCGTATAGTCATAGCAGGTAACCGCCGTAATCTTCCGGCCAGTCCGCTTCATTTCCAGTAAGGTCAAAATGTTCTTTCTTGCAGCCATATCTTCCACAAGATTTTATTTTACAATAACTTACTCTCTTATTTTTTTCAAGTGCAAAAACCTGAAGAGTTCTGGAGTAAAGTCCACCTAACAAGACAATCGTTATCGTATATTATCCATTAAAATTTTGTTAAAGTTTTGAACAAAATTCGTTCGATATGACTATTAACATAAAGAAGGGTCTTTCAGGGTCTAATAGAGAGTACTTTTCAGGCTTTTCATCACCCTCCTCCGAAGCCAGATTCTGACTCGTTTGGGATCTGGCTTTATTTTTTTATTTTTACAAGCAGAGGAAGGTAAAAAAAACCTATCCTATCTAATTTCCCCAGTTTCTTCTTTTGGGCCCTGAAGATGCTTTAAAATCGCATCGACCGGTTGATAGGCCGGAGCCAGGTTGGTTTTTTCGGGAGCAAGCTTCAGCATCGGCTCCCGGCGAAATGCCTGATAGTGTTCCGCCTGCTCCGCTGACGGCTCGAAACCTTTGTTCAAATGCGGAGCCAGCATAATCAGCAGTTCCGAGTTGGTTTTTTCCTTCCTTTCGCTTGAAAACAGAATCCCCAGAAGCGGCAGATTTCCCAACAGGGGCACCTTCTGAGTCGTTATCAGCGTATCTTTCCGGCGCAGGCCGCCTAAAACAATCACCTGGCCGTCCTCTACCAGCAGCGTCGTGCGGGCCTGGCGGGTATTGACAATCGGTACATTGGTGGACGATTTGCCGGAGGTCACATTCTGTTTGGGCTGAATCGTCATCTGGATTTTCCGCTCGTCGGTCACCACTGCCTTGACCGTCAGCGTCACGCCCACTTCCTTAAATTTCGTGCTCGTCAAAGTCCCCCCGCCGGATGTATCGCTGGTTTCTGTATAGGGGATTTCCTCAACGGTTTTGATTTCGGCCTCCTGCCCGCTAAGTACCACGATTCGAGGCGTTGCCAGCAGCTCCACACGCCGCTGCTGCTGGAGCGCATGGAGTGTTGCCGTCAAATCCCCGTTGAGAAACGTAAGGTCCATCCCCGCTGAGGCCGGCGGGTTGGTATCAAAGGTGTCCAGCAGAATCTGCTTGGAGGTCGTTCCTCTGCCCTCTGCCCCCCCCAGCAGAAACTGCCAGTTGACGCCGATTTCGGTATCGTCCATCAGCATGACGTCTGCAATCACAACCTCAATCAGAATCTGTTCAGGCATCCGGTCGGCCTGACGCACCTCACTGACAATCCGCTCCAGATAGTCGGGCAAATCACACAGGAGAAGCGAGTTGGTAGCCGCGTCAATCGAAACCTTGCCGGCCGAAGAAAGCATTCCGCTGACCAGGTCTTTGAGATTTTCGGCACGGAGAAACTTCAGCATGACCGTCTGGACGGCCATCTGACGCCCGTCGATGAGCACGACCGCCGAATCAGAGGATTTCGTCAGAGACTCTTCAGCCATCAGATTCCCAAACGGATCACGGGAAACAGGTGTCTGCTGGGCGAAACAAAACACGCCAAAAAGAATAATTCCCGAAGCTGCGGTTTGTATAAGTCGGTTCATCATCTTATTTCTCCTTTGATTTCTCCGGCGGCGACGGCTCCTGACTGTCCGGAGTCCGTGCAATCGGCACCAGCAGGCACACCCGCCCCGCCAGCAGGCCCGGACGCTCTCTGGCCGAGTCAATCTTCAGCGAATCCAGCAGTACAGATTGAGGATAGGACTCGAGCTGTCGAAACCACTGAATCCAGGCGTCATATGTGCCGTACATCATCAGTTTGACCGCCCGGATATCCACAGTCCTGGATTCATTGGGCAAAACGGAAAGAGTCTTCGGGGCCGCCTCATATTCCACGGAGGCCAGATGGCAGCGTGTCTGCAGGGCCGCCTGTTCCAGCCAGGCAAAAAAAGTTTCGGCCTGGGCGGGGGTTAAGATTGATGAGGGCTCCGCCGCCTGCTGTTCTTCGAGCTGCCGCAGCTGGGCGTCCAGACGCTCGTTCATTCGTTCCATCGACGCCAGACGTTCGGCGTAGAGTGCATCAAACCGCCGTTGCTCAGAAGAGGCCTTTGCCGACTGGACAAGCGGATGCAGGAACAGCGGATAGCCCGCCGCCAGAATCAGTCCAGTCGCCAAAACAGGCAGCCAATCCCGAAGCCATGCTCCCTGTTTAATCAGCCGCAGCCTCTGCATCCTTCTTTTCTCCTGTCTTTTCTCCTGTTTCAGTAGGGTTCATCCGGCAAACAATCCGAAACTCATACATTCGTCCGGACGATGCACTCAGCCGACTTTCCGTTATCTGGGTGTTCGAAATTCGGGGACTTTGGCCCAGCTGTGCTGCAAACTGATGAACAGCCTGCAGGGACAAAGCCCTGCCTGCGATTCCGATATGTCCTTTCCGGTCCATTTCCAGAGAAGTCATTTGAACCGAAGACGGGACGGCGCCGGCAATCTCATCAAAAACTGAAGAGAAGGAGTAAAGGTTTTTTTGACGGAGGAGCTGTCGGCTGCTCTGATGCAGGTCACGGAGGCGGTCGAGTTTTTCTTTGGCCTGTTTTTGGCTTTCGGCCAGCCGCGCCAAACGCAGCGGTTCAGGGGAAAGCGAATCCGCCGACGCATTCAGAGGCCCCAGTCGGGCGGCCGCATAAAATCCTGCAATCATCAAAGCGGCTGCCGCAACCGTCTTTCGCAGACTTTTGTGCCAGGCATACAGCTGCGGCACATCCGGCGGCAGCAAATCCGGCATTGTCTGTGCGGACGGCTGAATCCCCGTCCAGGCGGCTCCGAGGGCCGCCGCTCCAATCAGCCGGTTGTCTTTCGGTACGATGCCGTTGGGCCGCCAGTCGGGTGTGATCCAAATCACTGTCCGGCCCCACAGCCCTTCTAATGCAGATGACAGCGCATTCTTGACACCATCTGTTTGATCCAAAACCACGATAATTCGGCCGTGATGCGGAAACGAAATTCCTTTTTCTAATTCATAAAACTGCTGGATTGTCCGAATCTGCCCGAAAAGAAAGGAGGCGATGTCCGTTTGTCCCTCCCGGGAAAACCGCTGCACAAAATCCAATTTCCGCTCTAAATAAACGCAAACCGTCAGCGTCTGACCGGTCAGGGAAGCCAGCAGAAGATTTTTGCTCGCTCGGGTCTCTTCGCAGAAGGACTCCGCGGCCTGATAGACGGCACAGAAATCCGTCTGAAGCGACTGAATCCGGATTCCCGCCAGCCGGAAGGTCTCCACCAGACTGCGAATGCATTCCCGGGTTGTCAGGACTGCAAGAATCTTCTCTTTCCCATCATCATCTGCCCCAATCAGTCGGTAATCCGCATAAGGAGTCCGTTTTGCCAGAATCGGGCTGAAACGCATTTCGGTATGGATGAACTTCTGCATATTCGACGGAAGTTCGGCCGGCAAATCCAGAATTTGCGCCGTCGTCTGCCGGTCCGGCACTACAACGACCGCCTCTCGGAGACTGATTCGGGCACTTGTGAGCATTTTCCGGATTCGAGCCGCCGTCCGGGCCGGAGACTGAACCCAGCCTGCGCATACCTCTCCCGGCGGCAGGTCCGCACGGGCAGAGCGAAGACGGATGATTTGGGAGCCGGCGGCCTGGACGCAGACGGCCTCGATATAGGCATCCGTCAAAACAATCCCCAACGACTCTTTTTTACGGTCGGTTTTCATGGATTGACTCGAAAGGATTGAATCGAAACCGGATAGGGCGAAGACAGCCCTGTACGCACTTCGGCTACCAGACGGGCCTGATAGCCGGCGGCGGTTCTCCCGATGGACTCTATCGTAATCAAAGGCGGACTGCCGGCTACCGAAACACTGTAGGAATCCTCAAAAAAGGGTTTATTCGCAAACCCGCTTTTCCAGGAAATATCCTGCCGAATTGCGGCAATGGCATCGTTCAGCCCCGCCTCTGCGACCGCCAGGGCTCGGGTCATCTCCCGATGGTTGCTCACCTGCAAAAGCTCCTGCGTCGTCAAATGAAGCATCCCGATCACCAGAGCCGCCGTAAGAGCCAGCAGGAACACCACAATCAGCAGCACACTGCCGGAACAAGTTGTCCTCGTTCTTGCCGACACTATTTTTCTCCGATTTATGACAGAATCCGCCTCTTTCAATTCATCGTCTATACAGGGATGTCGATTAAGCGGCTTTTCCTGCGGTTTGAATCTTCTTCCAAATGGTCTGCCAACGTCGAAGAGGTCCGCCTTATCGGAACAGACCGCCGTTTTGCCGAATTGAGGCAAAGATGAGAAAATAAGTCCGATAAATCCCTAATCGCTACATTCTTCCGGCGGCCCATTCGATTGAACGCCGAAGAATCAGCCATCCTTCATCCGTCAGCCAGCTGTTGTTAAATCCGCTGTAGCCCCAGGGCAAAACCACCCGACGAGCCGGAGCCGGCTGACCGCCCCAAAGAGCTTCCCCCGCTTCAATGGCCGCCAGATTCACATCCGAATACAAAAGCCGCATTCCCAAAGGCACAAGTCCCCCAGCCGTTGTCCCTCGGATGCGAACCAGATCGGCCAGCAGATTATTCAAGACAACCACATAGTTATTCAGGCCGTAGGAAGCTGTAATCGGATGAGAGTTGTTTACAATCCGCACCCCCCAGGCCCAATACCCCGTTCCTTCCTGACTGGAAATCCGCATATCATCATGGCAATTCTCATGCTCGATCACGACGCCGATCGGAACCATCGCCGCTTTAGCCCCCAGATTTTGACATCCGCAGCTGGAGGGGATAACAAGGACGTCCGCCGCCGCAGCCGCCCTGTCAATCTGGCTCTGGGAGGCGTTGTCGTCCAACAGCGAAATCTGATACCCCCAGCCCCCGAGCCGCTGAGTAAGCCGACGTTCATACGTGCTCAGCGAGGCCGGATTGCCGACAACCAGCAGAACCCGAAGGACGGCAGCCGTCTGTTCGGTTCGAAGAAAGACGGAAAAATCGAAGGATTCTCTTCGCCCTCCTGTACCGGTAATGTCTGAACTGATTCGAAGGAGTCGAATCTGAGATGTCTCCGCAGCGGGATTGACCAAATCAGACGGAGAAAACCCGGTTATCTGAAACCGAGTGACCGGCCCGGCCAGCAGCGACAAATCTCCTGTCGGACCAAAATAAACATATCCATCGGGCCTGACTTCATAGCGGAAGGTTTGTCCGGCTGCGTCCTGGAACTCCACAAATCCGAGGGTCTGGGCGGGGCCGCTGACGGCGGATATCGAGCGAGCCGCCGCCAAATGACGATTCAGATGCTCCTGAAGAACCCGAACGTTCTGCTGGATCTCCGAGGCGGATTCTTTGGAGTCCCACCCCGCCTGCAGAAGCCGAAACTGCGGCAGAATCACCACAAACACCATCGAAACCAGCGACAGGGCCAGAATCATCTCCACCAGCGTCCAGCCGCTTCCGAATCGTTCCGGTTTTTCGAGCCGCCTGTTCATTCTGTTCCTTATTGAAGTCTGGCAATTCGGCTTCGCAGCACGGCTAACACCTCCGTCCCGTCCAGCACACCGTTTCGATTTTCATCATAGCCGACCGAAACGGACACCGTACGAAGCCGCGTATCCGAGTCTGCCTGGATCGTTCCCAGATATCCGCCGCCCAGCCCACGGTTGGACACGGACCAGGAGGAAGAAAAGTCCGCGGCAGCGCGGACTCGAAGTTCTTCCAGCTGATTCTGGGCCAAAATCAGCGAACGGGCGGCCTTTTCCGCCCGGGATGTAAAGAAATACACCCGACTGGTCGCCTGCAGGATCGGCACCATCGCCAGCGAGAGAATCAGCGTGGAGACCAGTACTTCCGTAAAGGTCATCCCCGAACGAAAAAACCCGTTTGAATGCCGATTCATTCTTCTTTCCGGCATAAAACGGCTCCTGTTGCCGGAATCACCGTAAGGGTATAACGGATGTTTCCCGCAGAAAGACGAATCTGAGTGTCGCTGCCGCTGAGGAGGTTGCCCAGCGGACCGAATGCAAAGGTCCGACCGCCTGTACAGACTACGGCGGAGGGAAACGACACACTCGTTCGAATAACTCCGCTTTGACGGCTGCATACAGAATAGCCGGTGTAGGGGTCCCCGCCTTCCATCCGGAGTTCATAGCCGGACGGATTGCCCGCGGCATCCGCCAGGGCCAGCTGACGGGTCCAGCGCAGGTCGGCGGCCAGCTGACGGGCCGCCGTCTTGGCTGACTGCCTGCTCACAGCCCCCATCGGCAAACGCGGAACCGCCGCCGCTGCCAGCAGCCCCGCCAAAAGAAGCACAAACAGCAGTTCCATAACACTGATACCCGCCGATGCCCGTTTCACCGTTTCGCCCTCAAAAAAAGAGGGACACCGCACTCACAAAGCGGTATCCCTGCTGATTGCTTCGAAACAATACAGTTTACTCAATCAGTGATTGCACGTCACCCGATGATTGGCATTCATGGTGTACGTGCCGCCCAGCGGACAGACCGGTGCGCCGTCCGGAAAATAGGTCGTGTTGTTCGTGACGTTCGACAAAGCCGCCGGATAGCTGCCCTGGTCCACGTAGTACATTTCAATGGCCGAATTGATTAAGCTGATGTTTGTATCACAAGCCCGCTGTCGGGCATTGCTGGCACTCTGCGAAATGCGGGGCAGAGCAATCGCCGCCAAAGCCCCCAGAATCATCACGACAATCAGCAGTTCTACCAGCGTAATACCTTTTTTATCCTTCATGGCCTTACCTTTCCTGTTCTATTGTCTGTCTGTTCCGCTTCCACCGTGCATCCGTTTCATCGTCCAAAACGAAGCCCGACTTTTGCACGGACGCATTTTTTTTCAAATCATTTTCCGTCGCGGCGGCTTATTTGATATGGCTCATATAATCAAACATGGGCAGATAAACTCCCAGCAGAATCAGCCCGACCGCCGCCCCCATGATGACCGATAACATCGGCTCCAGTTTCACCAGAATCGCGTTTGTCCTCCGCTGAACCGCATGGTCCAGATAATCCGCCCCTTTGGCGAGCATCTGCGGCACCAGACCCGCCTGTTCTCCGGCATGGGCCAGCTGGACAATCACCGGCGGGAATATCGGATGTTCGGCCAGCAGCTGCGACAGAGAACCGCCGCTCATAATCTCCTGTTCGATTCGCTCTCCGATTCGATTCAAAACACTGTTGCGGCAGACCTGACGGGCCTGCTGAAGGGCCTGAACAATCCCGACACCGGCCGACGACATCATCGCAAAGGTCCGAATATACCGGCTGACCAGCATCATTTTCACCAGCGGCCCGACTGCCGGAAGGTTGAGAACCGCTTTATCCCACAGCGTCTGCAATTTCGGATGGTTTCTCCATCGTTTCCAGCTCCAGTAGGAAACACCTACCAGGAGCGGAAAAATCCAGAAATAATGACGCACCAGTTCGCTAAGCCCTATCAGAATCTGCGTCGGCCAAGGCAGTTCAATATGCAGCTGCTGATAGAGCCGCTGGAAAACCGGTATTACAAAAATCACAATAGCCGTCAGGATAGCCGCACAAAGCAGAGCCACCACAGCCGGATACAGAAACGCCCCTTTCACTTTTGTTTTCACTTCCAGCTGCTTTTCATAATATTCCGCCGCTTTCCGGAGTGTCTCAGCCAATTTCCCGCCGCTCTGTCCGGCCTCGAGCATCCCCAGAAAGAAATCTCCGAAGATCTCTCGATAGGGTTCAAAGGCCGACGCAAGCGGCACACCAGTCTCTATCGAACGCCGCACCGAGCTCAAAATGGACTTGAGCGTTTCATTGGAGGCCTGCTCCTCGAGGGTTTCCAGACATCGCACCACGGTCAGGCCTGCCGCAAACATTCCCGAGAATTCATAAGCAAACGCCACAATCTCCGTCGGACGAATCCTCTTTTTAGGAGAAACGGCAGTTCCTGTCCGCTCCAACGGCTTGGCCTCCAGCAGACGGCAGCCCAATTTTCGCAATTCCGCCTCCAGATGGGCGGTGTCTGCTGCATCCTCATAAATGCCGGCCAGCCGGTTCCCGCGGCTGTTTTCCGCTATATACTGATACAAAGGCATTTGCTTTATCTTTCCCGCATATCAATCACGCGCAGGACTTCCTCCAGCGTCGTTCGGCCCTGCCGGACAGCCGAAAGTCCCTGCATTTTCAGCGTCTTCATTCCCTCCTGAATCGCCTGCTCCTTTAATTCATCTTCCGACGCCCCGGAGACAATCAGACGGCGAATCGAGGGCGTCATCATCAAAATCTCATAAACGGCCGCACGTCCCAGATATCCCGTCCGGCGGCAGTCGCCGCAGCCCGTTCCCCGATAGAGAACGGTCGGGCCATCCGCATCGGCGAAGAGTCTCATTTCCTCCGGCTGCGGTTTATAGGGATGACGGCACCGGGGGCAAATCGTCCGAACAAGCCGCTGCGTAATCACTCCCAGCAGGGCACCGGCCAGCTGATGAGCGGCCACACCCAAATTGAGAAACCGCGGAATGACTCCAACGGCGGTGTTTGTGTGCAGGGTGCTCAGAACCAAATGGCCGGTCTGGGCCGCGCTGACGGCTATCTCGGCCGTTTCCTCGTCCCGAATTTCTCCAATCAGAATGATATCCGGGTCCTGACGAAGAATGCTTCGCAGGGCCGAAGCAAAGGTAAGACGAATATCCGGTTTGACCTGCACCTGCGTAATCCCGGCAATCTGATACTCCACCGGGTCTTCCACCGTCACAATGTTGTGTTCCGGACGATTCAGCTGCTGAATCATCGAATACAGCGTGGTGGTTTTGCCGCTCCCTGTAGGCCCTGTCAGCAGAATCATCCCGTACGGATTGCTCAGCAGAGAATGAAACTTCTCCAAATCCGACGGCTCGCTTACCAGTTCCTCCAGTCGACGCAGACCGGTTTGGGAGTCCAGAATGCGGATAACAATCTTTTCTCCTCCAACCGCCGGCAGCGAAGACACACGCAAATCATACAATTTACCCTGCTGCTCCAGGGCAATATGCCCGTCCTGCGGAAGCCGCTGCTCCGAAATGTCCATATTCGCCAGGATTTTAATATGAGAGATCACCTGACGCTGCACGGACGAAGGGACCTCCAGGGCATCCTGAAGAAGCCCGTCTATCCGGTAGCGGACTTTCATATCCGGCTGCTGCGGCTCCAGATGAATATCGCTGGCGCGGCTGTCGATTGCCCCGGTCAGAATGGATTCAACCAGTCGTACAACCGGCGCATCGGCCGACCGGACGGCCTGCCGAACCGGCGTATGTTTCTTCTCTTCGGAGGGTTTATTCTTCAGCCGCATGGACACAATGTCCTGGCGGGTCAGATTTTCTACATTATAATGTTTCTGAATCGCCTGACGGATGGCTTCCGCCCCGGCCGCCACCGGCTGAACTTCATAACCCGTACGGGCCGCTATCATCTGGCGAACAGACAGATTCAGCGGGCTGCTCATGGCCACAATCAGCTTGTCTGCCTGGATACGAAGCGGAATCAGGCCGTAGCGGCGGGCGGTCTCCGGGGGAATCAGTTTCAGGACGGTGGGGTCCACCATTTCCGGAGTCAGGGGGATAAACTCGATTCCGCTGCAGACTGCGGCCAATTCGGTCAGAGCATCCTCATTCAGCCACTCCTTTTGCCGGAGCAGATGAAAAAGACTTTCCCCGGTTCTTTCCTGCTCGGCCAGAACTTCCTGAATCTGCTCTTCCGAAAGAAGTTTCCGCTGCCGCAAGACACTCAAAACCGCGGCCGTCTGTTCATCAATTCCGGACGAAATCGCTTTCATTCGATACTCCATGCGCAGAAAAAACCAAACATCCTCTTTCTTTTCGACCGGATGAGCGCTCTGCTTAACCGACGGTTTCCGGAAGGTTTACATAAAAGAAAAAGATTCTGCAAAAACAGACAGGGGATTTGACCGATATGATGACGTTGACGGACATATTTAGAATGGACATACTGGATATATATACGAGAATATATGGCCATTAAACAAGAAGTTTTTCCTCTTGAATCCAGTCCGCTCACGGAAGAGCAGACCCTTTTTGAGGCTGGACGGGCCGTGCGAAGCCTCTCCCACTTTGTGAAAAATCTCCTTCAAATGGTCGGAGGGAGCGCCGAAGTGGCCCAAACGTCCCTTCAAACCGGCAACTCGAAATGCCTTGAGAAAAGTCTCAATCTTCTCCTGCCCAATCTCGAGCGGCTGCGCCGAACAGTCCTTGACTTGTGTGAATACAGCCGAATCCGCCCTATCGAAGCAGCTGTTTGCGACATCAAAACACTTTGGGAGAATGCTTTGGCGGATTTACCTGCCGCTGGGAAGGAAAAACTTCCTCCAATCACCCTGCAAACTGACAGTCGCTTGCCCTGTGCTTATTTGGACTCGGACAAAATCCGTCAGATGTTCCGGCATATCCTCATTTTTCTGCTGGATCAGAAAGCCGATTCGATATCCGTCGAAATCCGGATTCTGCCGAATCCGCCACAATGGTTTATCTCTTTTGCCTGGGAAGGCATCCTGCCGGAAAATCCGCACAGTCTTTTTGAACCCGCCGAACCCCAAGGCAGCCAATGGGGGACGGGGCTGGATTTGCCCCTGGCGGCTCGATTCATCCATCAGCACAATGGACATATGGAGGCCGTGCAGGAAGGGAAAAACGCATTGCTGCGGCTCTATCTGCCCTCGCAGACGTTTTAAGAAAAGCACCATGCTTCCATTCTGCGGCTGGGCCGAGACTTGCTCCCAAAACTATTCCCGCGCATAAGTCTTTCCGTCATTCCCGCGACTTGTTCTCCGAAGCTTCAGCGAAGGAGAAAGGCGGGAATCCAGACCTTTTAGTTTTTGGGGTTGAGATACTTAGAATTGATTCAGGAAGCGGATGTCGTTTTCGAACAGAAGCCGGATATCCGAAATGCCGTATTTCTTCATCGCCAGCCGCTCAATGCCGAACCCAAACGCCCAGCCGGTGTATTTTTCGCTGTCGATTCCCACGGCATCAAAGACATTCGGGTCCACCATCCCGCAGCCGCCGATTTCCATCCAGTGTTCACTGCCGTCTTTGTCCGTCCACAGGATATCTACCTCACAGCTGGGCTCTGTAAACGGAAAGAAGCTGGGGCGAAACTGCCATTTCGTGCCGGCCCCGAAAAAGATTTGAATGAACTGGTGAATTGTACTTTTCAGGTCCACCATGCTGACGCCCTCATCCACCACAAGGGCCTCCAGCTGATGGAACATAAACATATGCGTGGCATCCACCGTATCCGGCCGATACACCCGTCCCGGCGCAACCACCCGAATCGGAGGTTTCTGCCGCTCCATCACCCGAATCTGAATCGTCGAGGTCTGACTGCGCAGCAGCCGCCGGTCATCAATGTAGAAATTGTCCATCGGGTCGCGGGCCGGATGCTCCGGCGGAATATTCAGCGCAATAAAATTGTGCCATTCATCCTCGACTTCCGGCCCGTAGGCCACCGCAAACCCCATTCGCCCGAATATCTCCAGCAGTTCACTGATGGTCTGAGAAATGATATGGCTCTTGCCCTGTCGTACCGGAAGGCCCGGCAGCGTCACATCGAGAATCGGTCCGCCCCGATGCACGGTGCCCAGGGTGTTCTTTTTCCGTTCAAACGCCTCCGTCACCTCATTTTTAATTCGATTGGCCAGCTGTCCGCCCTGCTTTTTGAATTCCGCAGGCAGCGTGCCAATCTGACTGAGCATCAGAGTTACCTGACCCTTTCGGCCCAGATATTTAATGCGGAAGGCCTCCAGCTGCTCGGCGTTTGAAACCGTCTCCAGCTCCTGCAGAGCCGCTCGGCCGATTTGTTCGAACTGTTCGAGCATATCCAACCCTACAGGGCGGCTTTGGCTTTTTCCACAATCTGGTCAAAAGCGGCCGGGTCGGCAATGGCCAGCTCGCTGAGCATTTTGCGGTTCAGACCGATTCCGGCCTTCTTGCAGCCGTTGATGAAATGGCTGTAGCTGATTCCGCGCTGCCGGCAGGCGGCACTGAGGCGGATAATCCACAGGCCCCGGTAGGTCCTCTTTTTCTGCTTTCTTCCGATTCGGGCGTTGACGTTGGCCCGAACAGCGGCTTCTTTGGCCAGACGCAGCAGCTTGCCGTCCGGACCGCGATGCCCCTTAACAACCTGAAAAATCCTCTTTTTGGCTTGGCGCCGTGCAGCGCCTCGACGTACTCTCGGCATACCAGCTTTCCTTTCGTACCTGTTTCTTTCGCCCGCTGCGGCAGCTGATGTGGCCGGGAAGCAGGCAGAATCGACTTGTCTTTCCTATCCTTACTGCCCGAGCAGGACCCGGATTTTCTTGGCGCGAACGCCTTTAACCAGAGTGGGCGAACCGAAACGCCGACGACGCTTAGCGCTCTTGTCGCTGAGCAAGTGCCCGCCGCCGCAGCGTTTGCGCTTCACCTTTCCGGTGCCGGTTATCTTGACCCGCTTGGCAAGTCCTTTATGGGTTTTTAGTTTCGGCATTGTATAAATCCTTTAAAAATTAGATTTTTTCAGAAAAAGAGCCAAACAATTTATCCGTCATTGACCGTTCCGTCAACCCTAAAATCTACAAAAAAGCTGATTTTTCCTGCCTAACTGCCCTTGGCGGGCACCAGAACCATGGTAATCCGTTTGCCCAGCATCTGAGCCGGACGCTCAATCTTGGCCACCTCCTGAAGGGCCTGAACAATTTCGTCCATCATTTGGTAGCCCTGATCCACATGGGCCATTTCCCGCCCTCGAAACGGCATCGTAAACTGCACTTTATGCCCCTTTTCGAAGAACTTGACGGCCTGCGCCAGCTTAATCTGGCGGTCATGGTCGTCGATTTTCGGACGAATCCGAATCTCCTTGAGCGTAACGACGTGCTGTTTTTTCTGGCTTTCCTTGGCCTTCCGCTTCTGCTGGTACAAAAATTTGCCGTAATCCATAATCCGGCAAACCGGCGGATTCGACGTCGGCGACACCTCCACCAAATCCAGCCCTGCTTCCATTGCCCGGTTTCGGGCCTCCTCAATGGACACAATCCCGACCTGCTGGTTGTTCTCGTCAATCAGCCGAACGGGGCTGACCCGAATCCGCTCATTAATCCGATAATTCAGTTCTTTAGTGATAGCGCATTCCTTTCCAAAAAGTGTGTGAAATCGTTTCAGACCTGCTCATAACGTCAGCGTCAAAGACCGACTGCGGATTTTTTCCTGCACACCGGTCAGAAATGCTTCCACGCCCATCGAACAGCTTTCTTTCGACTGGCGAAGCCGGACGGTCAGTGTGCCCGTCTCCGCCTCTTTGGGACCGACAACCGCCATATACGGAATCCGGTCCGAATGAGCCCGGGCGATCTTGGCGCCAATCTTGTCATCCGTCAGGTCCGAGGTGCAGCGAATCCCCGCCTCCTCCAGCCGCCGCTGCAGCTGGTCGGCATAGGCATTCGTTTTTTCGCTGATCGACAAAACCCGCACCTGTTCCGGAGCCAGCCAGACCGGAAAATGCCCGCCGTAATGCTCAATCAGAATCCCCAAAAACCGCTCCAGCGACCCCAAAATCGCCCGATGAATCATCACAGGCGTTTTCTCGGTATTGTCCCGGTCGGAATAGACCAAGTTGAACCGCTGCGGCATCGAAAAATCCAGCTGAATCGTCCCCAGCTGCCAGGACCGCCCCAGACAGTCATTGATATGGAAATCAATCTTCGGCCCGTAAAACGCTCCGTCGCCTTCGTTTATCTGAAAGGCCAGCCCTTTGTGTTTCAGGGCTCCGGCCAGCGCATTCGTTGCCAGCTCCCAGATTTCATCGGAACCGATATGCTTTTCCGGTTTGGTGGACAATTCAATATGATAGTCCTCAAACCCGAAGGTCGAGTAAATCTCCTGAACCAGATTAATCACTCCGATAATTTCGCCTTCAATCTGTTCGGGCGTACAGAAAATATGGGCATCATCCTGCGTAAACTGCCGCACCCGCACCAGCCCGTGCATCTGCCCGCTGGCCTCATAGCGGTGAACCAGCCCCAATTCCGCCACCCGCATCGGAAACTCCCGATAGGAATGCTTCTTGGAATTGTAAATCAGAAGTCCGCCCGGACAATTCATCGGCTTGATGGCGTAATTGACTCCGTCCACCGATGTAAAATACATATTCTCCTTATAATGGTCCCAGTGCCCGCTGCGGTGCCAGAGCGACTCGTTGAGAATAATCGGCGTCTTCACCTCCACGTATTTATACTTGCGGTGCACCTGCCGCCAGAAGTCAATGATTTCGTTCCAGATAATCATCCCCTTCGGATGCAGAAAAGCAAAACCCGGCCCCTCTTCGTGGAAGCTGAACAGTTCCATCTGCTTTCCGATAAGCCGATGATCCCGCTTTTTGGCCTCTTCAAGCCGTTCCAGATAGGCATCCAGCTCCTTTTTCGTCGGCCAGACTGTTCCATAAACACGCTGCAGCATCTTCTGGCTGGCATCCCCGTGCCAATAGGCGCCGGCCACACTCATAATCTTAAAGGCCTGCGGGTCGATGCAGCCGGTTCTCGGAATATGCGGTCCCCGGCAAAGGTCTTCGAAATGGCTCTCACCGTGGCGGTAAAAACTGATAACATCCCCGCTGGCCCGCTGGATGTTGTCCAGTTTATACGGGTCATGGGCCATTTTTTGCAGGGCCTCCTGCCGACTCATCTCAATCCGAATGAAGGGCTGGTTGGATTGGATGATTCTCCGCATCTCCTCTTCGATTTTCTCAAAGTCCTCCGGACGAATCGGCTCATCCAGGTCAATGTCGTAATAAAACCCGTCGGCAACCGTCGGCCCGTAAACCAGTTTGGTCTTCGGCCAAATCCGGCAGATTGCCTCTGCCATAATATGCGCGCAGCTGTGCCGCAACACCTCCAGTCCTTCCGGCTGGCGGGCCGTCACGACTTCAAAGGAAACATCTCCCTGCAAAGGGGTGGACAAGTCGGCAAGTTTTCCGTTTATTTTTACAGCCAAGGCTGCTTTGGCCAGCCCCGGCCCAATTTGTTCAACCGCCTGTTCGGCTCGTATTCCGTCGACCGCAGTCAGAACTTTCCCATCCGGGAGCGTCAGTTTTGCCATCTATCCTTTCATCCTGAATAAATCTTCTTTTTTATTATCGACAATCTTCAAAAAAATATACAGACATTACAAAAAATGTCAACCACGAATATCGTTTTTATAGGTCCTTAGAAAACCGGCCGAATACCCCAGAAACAGACTCTCTCCCTCTAAAAATCCCATTTTACTGTCAAGGCTCCGTAGCTGTCGAAATAATTTTGTTCCTTGTATTCCTGAGTCAGGTAAGTCTGTGAGTAGCCCAGTTCCAACGAACGAAACTGAAGAACACACCCCACTTGAAGATGTCCGACAATTGGTTCCGGGTTTAAATCGGTCAAAAATTGGTTATACCCAACCGCCCTTCCGCCCAGCCGAACAAAGAAGTATCCCGCTCTTTCTTTCCGGAAGGCTTCGGCAATAGCTCCGGCAGGCAATTCCAGCCGGTCCGGTCCCCAATCCTTCGGCAATTCCCAAAATCCAAACCGCCCGATTATACTTGCCTGCAGATGACAAAACACCGAACCGGCCGTAAACCCATACTCGGAAAGGAAATCAACCTTTTCGGACGGCTTCCAGAATGCCCCTTGCAAACGCTGCTTGCGATACCAGGAAAAGTCTACTGCCGGACGGTCTCCCAGCTGGCTGTCCCAGCCGATTGGTTTTCCGGAATGCATCGCTTCATGAACACAGGTCTGAATCTGGCGTCCTTTGGCGGAAGGCCCTATGACACCCAGACTCAATTCCGCCTGGTCCAGAACCTGTTCATTGGCCCGCTGGACAAAAAGCCCGCTGTAAAGCCAGCCGGCAAACCGCATATCCTTCAGACGCCGTTTGGCGGGCTCATCCACATGATCCGGCGTATAAATGTTCTGCCCCAAAAAGACACCGGCCGCCGTCTCGACTGGCCCCTGAGGAGCCGAGAAGAAAGGCACACTCATCTGTCCGTACCCTTCCAGCCACTGCCAGCTTGGCTTGAAGCCGTACACCAGTTTAAACCCGTTGGTGTAATGCCGGTCTGTATTGTGATTGGGTTTCAGATACCGGCTGTCGTTTTCAGCATATATCGTAAACGTCTCCGCTCGTCCAGCCGAGCCCAGCCCCATCATCGCCAACAGCATCAGCCCCCTGCCCGCCGTAAACCAGCCGTTTGCCATGGTGTTTTCCCCTTATTCCCACTCAATCGTCGCAGGCGGCTTGCTCGATATATCATACACCACGCGATTGACCCCGCGCACCTCATTGATAATCCGGTTGGCAATCCGCCCGAGTACCTCATAAGGAATCCGTGAGAAATCCGCCGTCATAAAGTCCGTCGTATCCACCGAACGAATCGCAATCACATGCTCGTAGCTGCGCTCGTCCCCCATCACGCCGACCGTTCCTATCGGCAGCAGAACCGCCAGCGTCTGGCTGACGCTCCGATACAGCCCCGCCGCCTTGATTTCCTCAATCAAAATATCATCCGCCTCCCGCAGAATGGCCAGTTTCGGCTCGGTCACCTCTCCGATAATCCGCACCGCCAGTCCGGGCCCGGGGAACGGATGCCGCCAGACCATCTCTTCCGGCAGCCCCAGGTACTCCCCGACCAGCCGCACCTCATCCTTAAACAAATCCCGCAGCGGCTCAACCAGTTCAAACCCCAGCTGCTCCGGCAGTCCGCCGACGTTGTGATGCAGTTTGATGTTCGCCGCCAGATTGCCGTCCTTTTTGCCCGATTCAATCACATCCGGATACAGCGTACCCTGTGCCAGAAAACGCGCATCCGGAATTTTGGCGGCTTCGGACTTGAACGCTTCAATAAACTCCGCTCCGATGATTTTGCGTTTTTTCTGCGGGTCCGTCACACCGGCCAGCTTCGCCAGAAACTGCTTTCCCCAATCCACCACCCGCAGGTCAATATGAAAATGATTGCGGAAGGTCGCCACAACGCCTTCACGTTCGTTTTTGCGCAGCAGCCCGTTATCCACAAAGATGCAGACCAGCTGGTCGCCTATGGCCTTGTGCAGGAGGGTCGCCGTGACCGCCGAATCAACCCCGCCCGACAGGCCGCAAATCACCCTCGAGGAGCCCACTTTTCGACGGACGGTCTCAATCGCCTCCTGGACAAAATCGCTCACCTGCCAGTCGCCCCGGCAGCCGCAGATATCATACAGGAAGTTGCGGATGATTTCCTGTCCGCGGGGCGTATGCGTCACTTCCGGATGGAACTGAACCCCCCAGAACCGCCCGTTTTTGTGCCGAACCGCCGCAACAGGACAGGTCGGCGTCTCGGCCAGCGGAACGAAATCATCCGGAAGCTGCTGCACCTGGTCGCCGTGGCTCATCCAGACGGTTGTATGCTCCGGAAGGCCCCGGAACAAATCATCCTGACGGAGGATGGTCAGGGCCGTGCGTCCGTACTCGCGGGCCGGAGCCGAAGAGACCTGCGCCCCCAGCAGTTTGCAGCCCGCCTGCATCCCGTAGCAAATCCCCAAAATCGGCACCCCTGCCTCAAACAGCCGGCGGTCGCACATCGGTGCATTCGGGGCATAGACGCTGGCCGGCCCGCCCGAAAGAATAATCCCTTTCAGTCCCGGACGCAGAATCTTCTCCAGCGGCATACTCGGCTGGACAATCTCCGAATAAACCTTATGCTCTCGAACCCGACGGGCAATCAGCTGCACATACTGACTGCCGAAATCCACAATGACAATCTGCTCATGCATAGATTCAACCATCAGCTGTCAAACGGCACATATCCCGAATAGTTCGGCGATTCTTTGGTAATCACAATATCGTGCGGATGCGATTCGCTCACGCCCGCCGGACTGATTCGCACAAACCGCCCGTTCCTGCGAAGCTCCTCAATCGTCCGCGTGCCGCAGTAGCCCATCCCGGCCCGCAGCCCGCCGACCAGCTGATACACAAAATTGCTCAGCGTACCCCGATACGGCACCCGCCCTTCAACCCCCTCCGGCACTAGTTTGTCCCGCTCCGTGGTTCCGCCCTGTCCGTAGCGGTCCGCTGAACCCTGTATCATCGCCCCAATCGAGCCCATCCCGCGGTATTCCTTAAACTGACGGCCCTTGTAAATCACCAGCTGTCCGGGGCTTTCCGCCAGTCCGGCAAACAGCGAACCGAGCATCACGCTGGATGCCCCCGCCGCAATCGCCTTGGTAATATCGCCCGAATGACGGATGCCGCCGTCGGCAATCACCGGCACCCCCTCTTTATCGGCATACGAAACCGCATTCATCACCGCGGAAATCTGCGGTACCCCAACGCCCGATATAATCCGCGTTGTACAGATGGCCCCGGGGCCAATCCCGACCTTTACCGCATCCGCACCGGCCAAAATCAAATCCTTGGCCGCCTCCGCCGTAGCGATATTGCCTGCAATCACATCAATATCGAAATGCTTCTTAATCCAGCGCACCATCTCAATCACATTCTTGGAATGCCCGTGCGCCGTATCCACCACCAGCACATCCACCTCAGCTTCAATCAGGGCCCGAACCCGGTCGTGGTCCCGCACCCCCACCGCCGCCCCCACACGCAGCCGACCGCGAGAATCCCGAACCGCCGATGGGAACTGCTGCACCCGGTCAATATCCCGCATCGTAATTAGTCCGGCCAGCCGCCCTTCTTTATCTACCAGCAGCAGCTTCTCAACCTTATGCTTCTGGAGAATCTTTTTGGCCTCCTCCAGCGTCGTCTCCGCAGGCCCTGTCACCAGATTCTCCTTCGTCATTACCTGCCGAATCGGCACCGAATCATCCGCCAGAAACTTCAAATCCCGCCGGGTCAGAATCCCCGCCAGTTTCCCCCCTTCCACAATCGGAATCCCCGAGACATTCTGCTCCTGCATCACCTCCCGGGCTTTGGCGACGGACATATCCGGCGTGAGCGTCACCGGGTCCAGGATAATCCCGTTTTCCGAGCGTTTGACCTTAATGACTTCCCGTTTTTGGGCTTCAATCGACAGATTTTTATGAATAATCCCGATGCCGCCCTCCTGCGCCAACGCAATCGCCAGGGCCGATTCTGTCACCGTGTCCATCGCCGCCGAGACAATCGGGATATTCAGCGGAATCCGCCGGGTCAAACGGCTGCTCGTATCGGCCTCGGCCGGCACAAAATCACTGCGGGCCGGAATCAGCAGCACATCATCAAACGTAATTCCTTCCCCAACAATTTTCTCTTCCATATTCATAGACTTTCTCCGATGACAGACAAACAGACCCTTTTAGAAGACAGAATATATCTGTATAACAGAGATGCGTCAAAGACAATTTGACGTGGGCTGTTTCGACAGGCTTTTCTTTTTGTAACCATACAATACTGTACCTGACAAAATAGGCCCTGTCAATCCTCGGCTTTCGAAAACTGAAAAAATGTTGTTCCGAAAAAGAACAATTTGACAGTCCGGCCTGCCGCTGAAAGAATAAAGACCTTCAGCTATCTCTTGTTTTGGGAACAACCGGGAATGACGAATCGTGCTCAGGCACTAAAAGTACTGAAACGGCTCCGCCAGGAGGGCTATCAGGCCCTTTTTGCAGGCGGCTGCGTGCGAGACTACCTGCTCGGACGACGCCCCAAAGATTACGATGTCGTCACCGATGCTGTACCGGACCAAATCATTCCGCTGTTTCGGAAAACACTCAAAATCGGAGCCCGTTTCGGCGTGGTGATTGTCATCCTCGAAGGCAAACAGGTGGAGGTGGCTACCTTCCGAACGGAATCCGATTATCAGGACGGACGTCATCCCGAAAAAGTCGAGTTTGCCACGGCCAAAGAAGACGCTATGCGTCGAGATTTTACCGTCAATGGGATGTTCTTTGACCCCATTAGTCGACAGACCCTCGATTTCGTCGGCGGGCAGGAAGACCTCCAAAAGAAAATCATCCGCACTATCGGCAACCCCGATGAGCGTTTCGGTGAAGACTACCTGCGACTCCTGCGGGCGGTGCGTTTTGCTGTCCAGCTGGATTTCGAAATCGAAGAACAAACCTGGCAGGCCGTTTGCCGACATGCCCCCAAAATTCGCCAAATCAGCCCAGAACGGATTGCTATGGAACTGGAGCAAATCCTCACGCATCCAAACAGAGCACGCGGTGCTCAGCTCCTGAACGATTCCGGCCTGGCGGAAGCCATCCTGCCCGGCTTTGAAAAATCTTTCCGCCTTTTCGGCAGCAAAATGCTTCGGCATCTGCCGGAAAAAATCGATTTTCCTCTGGCTTTGGCGGCTTACTGGGCGGCCGCCCCCATCGATAAAAGTATGGAATGGGCCAAATCGCTTCGCCTCAGCAATTCTGCGATAAAGCATATCCGTTTTCTGCTCGAAAACAAAGAGGTGCTCGCTGAGGCCGACCTGCCTTTGGCCCAGTTAAAAATTCTCATGGCCGAACCCTATTGGGAGGACTTACTCCACCTTCGCAGGGCCCTTCTTTTGTCAGAGGGACGGTCCATCAGCCCCCTGAAAACGATTCAAAAAAGGGCCGCCGCCCTGAAAGGCACAATCCTTCGCCCAAAACCCTTGCTGGACGGCCACCAACTCATCGCTTTGGGGGCTGTTCCCGGCCCGATGGTCGGCCGGCTTGCCCGCGAACTGTATATTGCCCAACTTGCCGAGGAAGTCCAAACCCCCCATCAGGCCCGCCTGTGGGTTCAGCAATGGCTTGAAAAACACACCGAAACCAAAAACAAATAATCCGTCTTTTTTTCGGCAAAACAGGACTTGTCAGGATATTTAAACTATGGTATAGTCCTCCTCTGACGGGGCCGTAGCTCAGTTGGGAGAGCGCTTGCATGGCATGCAAGAGGTCGTGAGTTCGAATCTCATCGGCTCCAGTTCCTCAGAGGGGGCGAAAACTTGCCGAAAGCCAAAGGAAAGGGATTCAACCCCATGAAACCCAAACGTGCTTTTACGCTCATCGAACTGCTGGTTGTCATTGCCATCATCGGTCTTCTCCTGTCAATCATTATCCCGGCCCTCAAAAGCGCCAAAAACCTCGCGGCGGCCTCCGTCTGCCTCGGCAATGAAAGTCAGCTGATTAAAGCATGGCTTCTTTATGCAGAGGACAGCGATGCCAGAATTGTTGACGGAGACACCTCGGACAGTTTGACCGAACCGGGGTACAATTACTACACCATCTCCAGCCGCTCCGTCCGCGTCTGGAACTGGGTCGGAAGGCCGATGGGCCCCAACCGTGAGGATGTCAACAAAACCCTCGATGACAAGATTCGCGGATATCAGGCCGGCGCCCTCTGGCGCTATATTGAGGCCCCTAAAATCTATAACTGCCCCGTCGATACCCGGTACACCAAACCCGCCACCTACAAAGGGAACAACCCCAACAATTATGACCCCGACTGGATGGGCGGATACCGGAGCTATTCCATCGGGAAAGTCCTTTCTCAGAGGCCGGAAGCCGGAACCGGTGAGGACGTCTACACCATTACCAAACTGTCCCAGTTTACTTCGCCCGGCAGCAAAATCGTTTTTTTGGAAGAGGCCGACGGCTACGGCTGGAATCACCGCACCTGGAATATGAACCTGAATTCTCCCCAATGGGTGGACCCCTTCGCCATCTGGCACAACGGCAGCAGTACACTGGCCTTTGCCGACGGCCACGCCGAACGCCACAAATGGGTCTCCAAAAACACCCTCGAAATGGCCAAGGCCCAGCAGAAAAACTGGTCTGCTCTCAATCCCAACGGCACCGTTTCGGAGGACTATCTCTGGTTCAAACGCTCCTACGTCCCCGGCAAATGAGAGGAAAACAGATTGGCAAACAGAATCAAATCATCCGGAATTCTTCTTCTCTTCTGGACCGTTTCCGCTTTCGCCATTGTTTTTGAGCCCGCGTCTCCGTGGACGCTGTCGCTGAACTCCGACTGGAAGTTTTGTCTGGCCGACCGCTCCCAGCAGTCTCTTCTGGAAAACTTCTTCAAACCGGACTTCCGCGACGCCGACTTCAAACCCATCCCTGTCCCGTCCAACTGGGAACTGCACGGATTTGAAGAGCCCCGATACGATACGCCCGACCCGCAAAAAGTCGGGCTCTACCGCAAAAGGTTTACTCTGCCCTCGTCCTGGGAGGGCCGGCAGGTCTTTATCCATTTTGAAGGGGTGGCCTTCGGCTATACGCTTTATGTGAACGGCAGGGAAGTCGGCTCATTCGAACATGCCTTTCTGCCCTGCCAGTTTGATATCACCCCGTACGTCCAGAAAGGGGAAAATCTCCTGGCCCTTGCCTGCTATCGCGACCACTTGCAAATCCGCTTTGACTGCAACGATGACTGGGCTTTATCCGGCATTTACCGGGAGGTATATCTGTTTTCCCCGCCTCAATATTTCCTCGAAAATCTGACTATCGAGACCCGAATTGAACCGGCTCGTCAAACCGCTCGGGTCGAAGGCCAGGTCGACGTCCGCTTTTTCCGCCGACCCGACAATCCCAAACCTCCACTGCCCCGTCTGCAGCTTCTTGCTGAATTGAAAGACCCCGGCGGACGGCAAATTTTCCGACAGGAATATCCGATTGCTTTTGAAAATCCCGAATTTTTCCCTCATTCATCTTTCCGCATCCCCGTTGAAAACGCCCTCTTTTGGAATGCGGAGACTCCATTTCTGTATGAACTGACGCTGACCCTGCTGGCGGAAGAGAAGGAAACACACTGCATCCGCCGAAAAGTCGGCCTCCGTGAGGTCTCCGTGGACAACCGCATCCTGAAAATCAACGGCAGGCCGGTCAAACTGCGAGGCGTCTGCCGACACGAAATTCACCCCGACGTCGGGCGGGCTCTGCAGGAAAAACACTGGCGGCAGGATATCGAACTGATGAAAGCCGCCAATATCAATGCGGTTCGCTGTTCGCATTATCCGCCTCATCCGCGTTTTCTTGAACTGTGCGATGAATACGGTCTGTATGTTCTGGACGAAGTGCCCATCGGGTTCGGCGAACGGTTTCAGGCGGACCCGAAGGGGCTGGAGGCGATGCTGTCCAGAGCAGATGCGACCGTCCGAAGGGACCGTCTGCACCCGTCTGTGATCGCCTGGGGTATCGGCAACGAAAATCCGCTTGTAGTCAATCTCGAAAAAACCGCACAGTTTGTCAAACGAATGGACCCGAGCCGGCTGGTGTACTACCCCGGCGGCGACTTCCGCTCCTCCAAATCCACCGCCGACACCGGTCATGCCTCGTTCATCGATTTCTTTTCCCGTCACTACCCTCGGCTGACTCATATCGAACAGCATGTACAAAATACAACCGTCCCTGTGCCCTATCTGTATTCCGAATACAACCACGCCCTCGACACTGCCTTCGGTGGGCTGGCTCCCAAATGGGAACATATGCAGAAAACCCCGCATATCGCCGGCGGGTTTATCTGGCTGTGGGCCGATCAGGGGATTCGACGCTCCATCCGCGGTCGGCCCGTCCACAATTCCTATCTGGACATCGAAAACCTCGGCCCCTCGGACCTGTCAGGGGATGTCTATCTGGATGCGGATACGATCCTCGACAGCCACGGTCAATACGGCACGGACGGCATTGTTTATGCCGACCGAAGACCCCAAACCGATTACTTCCAGACTCGCGCCGTATACAGCCCCATCCGGATTCTCGAAAGACAGATTTCCGTCCGGCCCGGCTCCCAAACCGTTACCCTGACTGTCGAAAACCGGTATGATTTTACAGACCTGAAAGAATGCACAGGAACCTGCCGGCTCTTTCAAAACAGCACCCTGCTGAGCGAACAGACTCTTACCATGGCCGCCCCGTCCCATTCGACACAGGCCCTTTCCATTCCTCTGGCCCTGCCCGACAACATTTCTGAAGATGCCTTTTGGATGGAAATCCTCTTTCAGGACAGCCGACAACAGGCCGTGGCCGAATACTCCGTCCGTCTCCTTCCGGACGGCGGCAAACCGGATTGGCTGGCCTGGCTTGAGCACAAAACAACCCCGTCCTCCCTCTCCGGAAACGGGCAGACCTGGCAGTGGAGTCAACACGGTGTTTCCCTGCTCGTTGAACCCAATGGACGGCTGACCCTCAAAGAACACAACCGGATTCTCCTCCAAGGTCCCTATCTTCGGACCGGCCGACAGCCCACCATGGCCGAGCGCCGTACCTATGCTTCCGCCCAACTTCAACTATGGGAGCCGCCACTGTTCAACAAAACCGAAGTCCTTAAACAAACGGAGGAACAAACTTCTGCGGGAACCGTCCTGCACGTCCATCTGCTATTCCGCAGCCCGGACGACACAAAAACCGTTGAGGCACAGATTTCCTATACGCTCTCTCCAAAGGGCTGGGTTGATGTGGAATACACTCTGACGCCGAAAACGCCGGAAGGTGCGCTGCTCGAGTGCGGTCTGGCTTTCGAATTGCCGCATACGCCCTCTTCTATTACCTGGCAGGGATTAGGCCCTTATCCGGCTTATCCGGACAAAAGCGAACTGTGCCGCTGGGGGTTTCATACGATTTCATCGGACTTTCCCTTCTTTGACGGAAACCGAATGGATGTAGAAACCGCTCTCTTTTTCATGGGCGGCAGCCGTTTAGGAATCGTTTGCCCGCCGAGCAACCTCGGCTGGGAAAAAATCTCAAACGGTCTGCTGGTCTTCCACAACGCCGCTCTGGCAGGTCTTGGAACCAAATTTGCTCTTCCGGAGGCACGCATTGAGGCCGCCGCATCCCCCCCTCTCCAAGGCCGTTTTCGGATTATCCCCTTGCCTCAGGGGCCTGCCAACCGCCTTTTTGGAGCTCCTATTGGGACGTTTTCCGTCCGGTAAAACTTTGCCGAAGGCCGGATTATAGGAACTTCCGTTTGCTAAAATTTTAGCAAAAGACGCTTCCCGTTCTTCTCTTCCGGCAGGTTGCTCCTTTTTGAACAGACTGGGTCTGATAAAGAAATCCGCTGAAAAACTGAAAAACCGCCTGCCGGGTTTTTCGCCTTTTACTCTTGAAAGCGGAAAGAACGTTCCGCTTCCCGGGCCTTCCCCGCTCCGAAAGTCCTGAAATTTTCTTCCTAAAAGCCTTGACTGCTATCTCCGATAGTCCCGGTAGCAAGAAAACGCCGAAAAAAGTCCAATGTCCGAAAGGGAAAGTTTGTGACGCGAATCGCAGACTTGATTGAACAACCTGCGGAATTCCTCGAAGAACCCGGGGCACTCATCGTCAGCGGAGACATGCCGGTTCAGCAGGTGGTGCGTGCGGTCCTCGACACCGGGGCGGATGCCCTCGGAGTTGCCATGCCTGATTATGACAAACCGGTTTTTCTGACACGCACCCGGCTGCTGGAACTGATGCTCAAAGAACTGGACAGCATCCAGCAGAAGGTCAACGAGCTTCAGACACAGCTGGAGCACCAGCTGGCCAGCCAGATTGAACTAATGGAGGTCGGCGCTGCCTGCCTGCTGGAAGCCCGCAAACAGAAGCTCGAATCCGCCGTCCACAATCTGATAGACGGAATGATTCTGCTGAATGAACAAGGACGCATTGAGGAATACAACCAGGTTGCCCTGCGCCTGCTCGATTTGCCGGAAAAAGCGGACAGTGCCGCCGTTGCCGAGGCCCTCGCGTCTCTGGGCATTTCCGAGATGATGCAGACCGGGGAAACCGCCGCTCCGATGCAGGGCGAATTTCAAATCAAATCCGGTTCCCAACGGCTCCTGCGGGTGCGGTGGACACACATTAGCGACGAGTGGAAACGAATAATCGGCACGGCCGTTTATCTGCGGGATATTACGTATGAAATGCTGGCCGAAAATACTAAAAACGATTTCATCACAGCCATTTCCCATGAACTTCGAACGCCGCTTACCAGCATTCAAAACGCTGTCTCCAATATTCTGGCCGGCGTGACCGGCAAAATCGCCGGAAAAACACGCGAATACCTTCAAACCATGCAGCAGGACTGCCGACGTTTTGCGGATTTAATCAATGACCTGCTGGATATTGCCAAACTTGAAGCCGGGAATATGCCCATCACCTGCAAGGTGATGGACCTGGAGACCCTGATTCGAATGACGGTGAAGGAATTTGAACCGGAGGCACAGAAAGCCGGCATTCATCTGTCTGCCCAGACGGAAGGTACGATTACACCCGTGTACGCCGACATCAAGCGCATCCGGCAGGTTCTGGCAAATCTGATACGAAACGCCCTTCAGTTTACCCCCTCCGGCGGGCAGGTATGCATCCGCCTGAAAACAGAGGGTTCTTCCGTCATTACCAGCGTGCAGGATACTGGTGTGGGCATTCCGCCGGAAATTCAGAAATACATCTTCACAAAATTTTATCAGGTTGCCCGACAAGCCGGCCCCGGCTTTAAGGGCAGCGGTTTGGGACTGGCCATCAGCAAAGGAATCATTCAAATCCACGGCGGGTCCATCTGGTTTGAGAGCATCCCCTCCAGAGGAAGCTGCTTCTACTTTTCCCTGCCGAAGGCCGAGCCGCTGTTTCTTCTCGAAAAACATCTCGAGTCGATGCCGAAGCCGAATGGTTCCGATAAACAGGCGGCGGTGCTCATCGTGCGGTTTGAAAGCGAAAAACACGATGCAGACGTTCGCGATGCCGCCGGCAGGATTATCCAGGAACTCCTCACCCAAAGCCGTTTTTATCTGACGTGCAGCGCAGATTTGGCCCTCCAAACCGGTGACAGGGAAATCACCTTTGTCGTCCATGAAACGGCCCACCAAAAGATAGAAAAGGTCCGCAAAAAGATTGAAAAAATGATTCAGCATTCTCTCAAAAAAGACTTTTGCGGCCTGCCGATTTTGCCGATGATGGGAATAGCGGAATATCCGGCCGACACAAAGAATCCGAATCAGCTGCCGGAAATCGCTCGAAGAAAGGTGTCCGTTTGCGGATATGCAAACATGTCCGGGCAATAAAAATAGGGAGAAGGAACCATGTTTGATTTTTTTGGAATCAAGAAGAAAACAAAGAAAACCAAAATCCTCGTGGTGGATGATGAGCCCAACATCGTCCAAACCCTCAAAGACCGGCTTGAAATGAACGAATACGAGGTCGTGACCGCTCACGACGGGCGCGAAGGGCTTCAGCAGGCGGAAAAGGAAATGCCGGATGTCATCCTTCTGGATGTGATAATGCCGGTTATGGACGGCCACGAGATGCTCGAAACCCTCCGCCGGCAGTCCTGGGGGCAGGACATCTCCGTCATCATGCTCACCGCACGCAGCCAGACGCAGGATATTGCCCGAGCCAACTCCTGCGGGATTGACGATTACATTGTCAAGCCCTTTGACCTGAGCGAACTGCTCGAAAAAATCGAAAGCATCGTCGAACAGCGCAAAGCCCTGGCCCGCAGCTGAACAATCGGTTCCGATTGTCTTCAACCGGATTCAGCGCCGTGCAGGTCTTTTCCGAAGGATGCTGCACGGCTTTGTTTTTGTATAGACGGCGTCACAATTCTTTCAGACGTCCTTCCAGCCCATCGGCGTATCATTAACGCTGTCCAAAAGAACCCGGCGAATCTGCCAGCCCAGGCGTCGGTCGCGCCGATAGTCAATCTCCAGCACCACAAACAGCAGACTCCCCCCCACGGCATACGCACTTCGCTGAGGGCTCAGATGCACCCGGAAACGAATTCGACTGTGGGCTGTATCCCCCTCAATTCGTAGCTTATGGCCCCGCTCCACGACTTTTTCCAGACCCGCCCGATGAAAAATCTCTTCGGCGGCCGCCAGCAGCTCCGCCTTGTTGCGATGCACAGGGTCCTGGTAATCCGACGCAATATAGGCTTCCATCCCCTGGGCTGTTTCGGCCAGAGCCGCTCGTCGGCAGGCGTCCAAAAGGTCCTGAATCTGCTCTGCATCGGTTCGAACCAGCCAATCCGCTCCGACAGCAGCGGCGGCGGTGACAACCGGCAGGAGAAACATCCACCGCCCCTGCCGTCCCCGCATCTGCCAGATAACGGCGGCCGCTCCCAGCAAAAACGCTGAAACCGCCAGCAGAAGCCACGGGCTTTCAAAGATATTCGTCACAGTCCCTCCGGCTCAAAGCGGATTGTTTTGAGGCGTTCGTTGACGGATAAATCCGTCAGGTCCAGACGCAGTCCCGTCAGGGTGATATACCCCGCCGCCAGCGCCTGGGTATCTGACACGGGCTCCTCGCTGTGCGGGTCCCGATGCGGTCCGCCGGTCAGCCGATACACGCTCTGACCATTGGAATCTTCTACTGCATCATAGGACTCTTCGAAACCATGCGTGGACTGCGGCACGACCAAAACCCCTTTGGGTTTGCCTGCAGAAAGACGGGGAATATTCAGATTTACCACCTGCCCGGCCGGAATCGGCAGGATTTTTTTCAGCACAGCAAAGGCATAATCCGCTGCGGCTTCGAAATTCATCGGTTCATCAACAGCTGCACTGACCGCTACCGCCGGCAAACCATAAAATGCCCCTTCAATCGCCCCGGCTACCGTCCCCGAATAAAACACGTTAATCCCCACATTCGCCCCGCAGTTCATTCCGGACACCACCAAATCCACCGGCTCTGATTCATCGAGCAGTTCATTCATCGCCAGTTTCACACAATCCGCCGGTGACCCTTCTACACGATACCCGCAGAATCGTCCCACCAACTCCACCGAATCACACCGAATCTCCTTTAGCGAAATGCTGTGGCTGGCCCCCGACTGGACATCTGCCGGAGCAGCCACAGTCACTTTCCCCAGTTGTTTGAGTCGGCTGTACAGGGCCGAAAGTCCCGGGGCAAAAATCCCATCGTCGTTGGTCAGCAGAATATGCATCATCCCTCCGATTCATTTTTTCGGTATAGTAGCCCTTCGCCCTCCCCCTGTCAATTTATCGTCCGCGCCGTCCGTCCCAAAGGAGCACCTGCAGCCGTCCCGAAAAACAAAAACCCGTTTTCAGACAGGATTCAGCAAT
This sequence comes from Anaerohalosphaeraceae bacterium, assembly GCA_037479115.1. NCBI lineage: Bacteria > Pseudomonadati > Planctomycetota > Phycisphaerae > Sedimentisphaerales > Anaerohalosphaeraceae > Anaerohalosphaeraceae bacterium. The sequence continues at coordinate 133,232 of JBBFLK010000007.1, forward strand.
CCATTGCGCCTTTTGAATATATTCAGCTCGGTTGGATGCCTGCGGCATCAGATAGACCTTGTACGGCTCGACGGCCCCGAGTGTTTCCAGACAAGCCGCAATCTCATTCAAATCTTCCGGGCTGTCCACCACAAACTTGAGCTGATAATCATACTCCGCCAGGAGTTTTTTCATCTCATCCGGTCGAAACCACTCTGCCGGCCCGCCGGTATTGGACAGCTTGGGACTGATGCTCATCAAATCGCAGGCAAGCCCTTTGATATAGCGAATCCCGGATGTTTCGATGGTGATATGACGGTTCTTTTGTGCCAGGTTTCGCACCAACACGTCCAAATCAGGATACACCATCGGTTCGCCGCCGGTAAGAACAAGATACGGCGTGTCGTATTTAGATGTTTCCTTCTCAACCTCCTCTATGTCCATTTCTCGGCCTGCCTGAGTATCCCAGGCGTACTTTGTGTCGCACCAACGGCAGCGCAAGGGACAACCGGATAAACGGACAAATACACTCGGAATTCCGGCGAGACGCCCTTCCCCTTGGAGTGAGTAAAATATCTCGCTAATCTGTATCTTCAATTGCCTGCTCGATGCTATACAAAAAATGCAGAGCGTGGATACATTTTTTGTATCGGCTGAAAAATAAAAAACTGCCATGTTAGGAACGGAGAGGGCGGGATTCGAACCCGCGGTACGGGCTTGCGCCCGTACGACGGTTTAGCAAACCGTTGCCTTCAGCCTCTCGGCCACCTCTCCTGTCGCCGTCAATCATGCTTCTCGCCTGAACTTACCAGCCGTCTCCAAACTTTTCAAGCGCAATCCCTCTCCAAACTCCCCTTTTTTTATATTTCCCCCGTCCGCCTTATTTCTATTGACCCCCGTTGAAATTGCCGATATAATTTTTACCAATTAGGAGTTTTTCCCATAAGTCCAGAGAAAGGGTAAATCAATGATAACAGATAAGCCTTGTCTTGTAATATTCTTTTTTGCTGCAATCATGCTGAGCGGCTGTTTCTCCTCTCGTCCGGAGGATATTCAAGCCTTCCAATTTCCGAATGAAACAGAAGTTACGACGGAGGAATATATTCTTCAGCCGCCGGATACCGTTACGGTAATCAGTACACAAATTCCGCTTCTGCGCGGAGCCGAAACCTCTCCGGGCTTCACGCAGGTCATTAAACCGGATGGAACCATTTCTTTAGAAGAAATCGGACATATCCCTGTGGCGGGCAAAACCCCCCGACAAGTGGCGGAAATTATTTCCCAGAAGCTGTCCGCCCTCTACAAATTGGCCGGGAATTATCCTGTTGACGTTCAAGTCGTCAATCAAAGCAAGTTTTATTATGTAATCGGCCAGGTGGAACGGCCGGGGGCCTATACATACACCGGACGAGACAGTGTCCTGCAGGCGGTAGCTCGCGCTGTTCCGACCAACTTAGCCTGGAAGGAAAAAATCCAGGTAATTCGGCCCGCCAAGGCTCCGTCCGAGCGTTCTCTGGTGTTTAATCTCGATTTTAAGAAAATGGCCGAACACGGACGGATGGAGCAGAATGTGCTTTTGGAAGACGGGGACGTCATCTACGTTCCGCCAACAATTCTGGCATCTATCGGCTTGACCATTCAGGAGATCGTAGGGCCGATTTTTGCCGGCGGCAGCGCCTACCGTGTCCTGAGCCCGAGCAACTAAGAAAAATGGAGTTGTCTTAGCTGCACAAAACAAAAGACAACGAAACCATTTGACATGACGTTGCATAAACTGCTGAAAGTATTCCACGTCGCCGGAACCCTCTGGCTGAGTGCCTGTGCCGGATTCCTTTTGATTATGGCTCTTCGACAGGCCGGCGCCGGCTGGTGGGTTATCTTTTCGGTGAGCGGGTTCTCCGGAATTGCCTTTCTTCTGCTGACCAGTGTTTATCTCTTTGCCGTCTTCCGGGGAGTCGTCCGCAAACAGTTAACCAGCGAACACCCCTGGACCTCTTCCGCCTTTTATTTGCTGTTTTATGATGCCAGCCCATTTTTAGGAACATTAGCCGGTTTGATTTCAGCGGGTCCTATTTCCGCCTCTTCCGTCTCGGAATGGCTCAGTTTGGCCGCCGAAGGAACCCTTATTATGACATTTCTGGTGTGGATTGTCGGGGACCCCCTTCTGGGGCTGATAGAAGCTCTTTTGCCGGCCTGCGCAGCCGCCCGACGGGAACGTCTGGCCGCCGAAGCCCACATGCGGCTTCAGCGGGAAGAGAACCGCCGGCGTCTGCTGGAGCAAATCCAGGTCTCGCAGCGGCTGGAACAGGAACAGTGGGAGCAGGAGCTGCTGCCGCTGGCTCAACGACTTCTCCGGGCTCTTGAACAGAATCTGCCCGGCCCACAGCTCCGGCAGGAAGCTGTTGAAATCGGTGCCTGTGCCTGGCAAAAAGGCGGGGTGAACTGCATGCGGCATCTTCTGCGTTTGGTGAATCGGCTTTTAGCGGAAAAAGGGATGCCTCCGCTGCCGCATCCGGCTTTCTGGTGGGACGGAATCGGAACATGGCGGAAGCCCTCTCTCAAAGAAGTCTTTACACAAAAACCAAATACTCTTTTCTGACCTGGAGGTACCGTGAGAAAACTGTTTTTCTTTGGATTTCTCTGGCTGACACATGCCCTTTGTCCGGCCGCCGATTGGTATGTTCACCCGGCCGGCTCCTCTTCTCCGGACGGCTCAATGAACCACCCCTTTGCCTCGATTCAGCAGGCCCTGGATGCGGCGCAATCCGGGGACCGCATAATCCTTCTTCCGGGAGTTTACTCCGGGCCGGGCAATTTCAATCTGAATCCGCAGGGAAAGAGTCTTACCATTGAAAGCACGGAGCCGGCGAATTTGGAGATTGCCGCTTCTACGATTATCGACCCGAATGGTTGGGGCCGAGGGTTTGTGCTGAACCACCCGGACAGCTCCCCGTTTGTCCTGCAGGGATTGACCATTCGAAACGCCGTCTGCAGTCAGGAAGACAATCCGCCTCACGGAGCGGCTCTGTCCTGCTCTGGGGTGAGTCTGACTGTTCGATTCTGTATTTTTGAAAGCTGCGATGCCGACGGCGGATGGGGCGGGGCTTTCTATGGAGAAAACTCCGAAGCAATCTTTGAACACTGTCTGTTCACCGCCAACCAGGGCCGCTACGGCGGAGCGGCAGCCGTGAATCTGAACAGTTTCGTCTCGTTTAATTATTGCACGATTGTCGGTAATCAGGCCTGGTTCGGCGGCGGAGGAATTATGGTCGATTTTGACTCGACCATTTCTTTGCGAAACTCCATCGTGTTTTCCAACGGGATAACGGTATCCCCGGATGACAGAGGCCGACAAATCAGAATCCGCAGTTCCGCCCTTTCCGCCTCCTACAGCTGCCTGTCCAATCAGCCGGCGGATATTCAAGCCGATGATGACTCTACCGTATTCATTGGACCGGGCATTCTGTATCAGGAGCCGGAGTTTGCTTTCTACAGCGATTCGATCCCGCCGCAAATGAGGGACTTTCGTCTGAAAAGCCGATACGGCCGCTGGAATCCCCAGACGCAATCCTGGATTCTGGACCCGGTGACAAGCCCCTGTATCAACGCCGGTGATCCCAACGATGACTGGTCTGCGGAACCCTGGCCCAACGGCAAACGGGCGGACATTGGTTTTTACGGAGGAACAGCTCAGGCATCCCTATACGGCAACCCGGCGGACTTTACTGTTGACGGCGCTGTGAATCTTGCCGATTTATCGGAGTGGGTAGAGAACTGGCTGAGCAGTCATTTTTCCGCTATCTACGACCTGAACAAAGACAGTCAAATCAATCTGCTCGACTTTGAATCCCTCAGCCGCTGGTGGCTTGAACAAGACTGATTCAGCTGTTTTTCGTCCCAATAATGCTTTTTTGGCCGGCCTTATCATAAAAAAAGGGTTCAGAAACTCTCTGAACCCTTTTTCATTTCTTCAAAAGGTTAGCAAAATTTTACAGTCTTCAGAAATCGAAATTCTGTCGACCTTTACAGAGAACGCCGGGTACGAAGCCAACCGACCAGCAGCATCCCCACAGAGCCCAGCATCACAGCGCCGGGTGCCGGGACCGCCGCGGTCACCACTTTGAACTGAATGCCCTTGTTGTAATAGTGGCAGTCCGGGTCGAATCCAAAACCGATTTTTCCATCCGCCCCGTACGCATTCAGGGCAGCCAGCTGGGCCGCATCAAACGTAATTACAAGGTCTTTTGTCTGATTCCACTCTTCCGGGTCATTCCAGTCAATCAGCAAAAGCCCCTGTCCGGCAAAGAAATTTCCGCCGCCTTGGCCATCCCAGTACCACTTGAGTCCCAACGGTGCATTGTCCAGAAGAGTGACATACAGGTGGTCTTCTTCAACTCGCCAGTTGTAAATCTCCTTGAAGACTAATTCGGCGGCGACAATCGGTGTATCTGTCGTCTTGAAACCGAGATTGATGCCCCATGTATAGGCATAATAATGGTCCAAATCGTAGATGTCTGCCACAGGGGGCACAAAGACCGCATCGGCGAAAGCGTACCCGCCCAGCATCATCATGGTTGTCAGAATAACAATCCTTTTGTTCATAATCTTCCCCTTTCACAAATAAAAATTTTTCTTTGCAGATTACCATCCTTACAGAAAATGATCCCATTTGATTGAAAAGGGGAGAAAAACTTACCTTTCGGTGAGATGACGAAAAACTCTCCTTGCCTTACCCCCCGGCAAGTCGTTTTCTCGCTCTCCAAAATCTTTAAGTTTTCTCCGCCTCAACCTCAAGGGAGTCGAATCATGTAAGTGATTTTTATTCTACGTATCAGTTCAGAAAAAAGTCAAGAAAAAAGAAAAATCTTACTGGGATGGCCATGGAACATCGTATCCCCCCAAAGAGGATCCGCTGCATGACAGA